>JAQUPI010000001.1 GCA_028716705.1 Candidatus Omnitrophota bacterium
ATGTTAGATAAGGCGCATACGCAACGGTTTGGCAATCCTGTTCCTACGCAAGTTGAAACCGGCACAAGGGCTGGCCCAGGAATACTGGTAACAGGGCATGATCTATTGGACCTTTACGAGTTATTAAGGCAGACCGAAGGTACCGGGATAAATGTGTATACGCACGGCGAAATGCTGCCGTCCCACGCTTACCCGGAGCTGAGGAAATTCAAGCATTTATCCGGAAACTATGGAGGCGCCTGGCAGGAGCAGAAAAAAGAATTCAATGCCTTCAGCGGCGCGATCCTCGTTACCACTAATTGCGTTTTGATCCCTCCGGACAGCACATATTTGGACAGGCTTTTTACTGCAGGTATTACCGGTATACCGGGCGCCCGGCATATCATAGGTAAGGACTTCAAGGTATTGATCGAGAAGGCGAAGTCTTTGCCTCCTTTGCCAGAGAGCTCCGGCAATAGGATAATGACCGGTTTCCATCACACCGCGATCCTGGGTATCGCGGATAAGATCATCGACGCAGTCAAGGCGGGAAAGATCCGGCGTTTTTTCCTGATTGGAGGGTGTGACGGGGCGAAACCCGGCCGCAATTATTATACTGAGCTGGCGGAATCAGTGCCGAAAGATTGTATAATTTTGACCCTGGCATGCGGTAAATACCGCTTTAACAAATTGGATTTCGGGGAAATAGAGGGTATACCCAGGTTGATAGATATCGGTCAGTGCAATAATGCTTATTCCGCCATACAGGTTGCCCTTGCCTTAGCTGGCGCGTTTAAATGCAGCGTGAACGAACTGCCGCTTTCCATCATCTTGTCCTGGTTCGAGCAAAAGGCGGTGGCCATATTGTTGACGCTGCTTTACCTAGGGGTAAAAGGCATACGTATCGGGCCGACGCCCCCCGCTTTTATCACGCAGAACGTATTTAAGGTAATCCAGGAAAACTATGATTTAAAGCTGATCACAACTCCTGAGAAAGATTTAGCGGAAATACTGAAGTAGGACATTTTATATAGTAAAAAGCCCGTCAAGGACACTTGGCGGGCTTTTTTATTATGGGTCGTTTTTGTTATTTGCGGGTCTCCATCATATGGTCAATGACCTGATCGCTTACTTTATTTTCTTTCAGATAACTGATGATTTCTGAATTCAGGGTGTAGATAGAATGCGTTCTGTCGATCTCGCTGATAATTACCGCGTCCGGAGTACCCTGGCTTGCCATTTCAGCGATCTTGGTCAAGGGTAAATGATCGGGGTTAACGGCCGCCGCTTCTTTATCCTTTATATCCATAGAGCTTCCTACTAAACCCCCGCCAACCGCGCCTACCACCGCTCCGATTCCAGCGCCTTCTAAGCCATGTCCGCTCTGATGCCCGACTATACCGCCGGCCACCGCGCCGACTATACCGCCGGCCACCGCGCCGGTTTTTGTTTTTGGCCCGATTGAGGCGCATCCGCATAGAATGTATACGGCAAAAAGAATTAAAATCAAGATCTTGCTCTTCATTCTTCCCTCCTTAGAAAACGCGTTAAAAAAGAGCTCATCTACCCGGATAATTTTCGCATAACTTCCTTGAATTTCAAGGAGTTTCTATTATTTTTTAAGGTGGAAAAAAGTCAATAAAAAGTGGATTCAGGATATTTACATATTCTTATTGTTCTATATATTTAACTTTGCGGTTTAAGAACCGCGTTTTGGTTTTGACGTAAATCGGCATGTCTTTTTTTGTCTCCTGCCGCCCGCCATACCAATGGAGAGGAAAATGAGAAAAATTATTTTTGCGATCTTAGCGATGGCGACAACAAGTTTATTAGCCCAATTCTCGATTGCCGCGGAAGGGGAAAGCATCCCTACCGTCGTCAGGAAATATATCGAAGACAAATCCAGGGCTACCGGAACGTTCGATGTATACGATCCTGAAATAGGCAAAACCCGCATGCTGTCCCTTATGCGGTTAAACAGCAATATAGGCAAAAGCGGGGAGAGATATTATTCATCCGCGGATTTCAAGGATATGGAAACAGCTGAGACGGTCGAATTGGATTTTGATGTAGACGCAAAGAACGGAAAAACTTCCGTGATCCAGGCCAGGATACGCAAGGTTGGCGGCAAAGAGCGGTATACTTATGATGAAAATAATAACATGATCCCGGTTTTAAGATAAGGAAGGTTAAATGACGACGGAGAAACTTACTCATATAGAATTGAGGAAGAAATGCGACCTTTCCGCTTTCGATTTCAAGACAACCGATGAGCTTTCGGTCGGGCCGCAGATGATCGGCCAGGACAGGGCCTTAAAGGCCATTGACTTCGGGCTTAATATTAAAAGCGAAGGTTTCAATTTATATGTTTCCGGGGCGCTCGGGACCGGCAGGAATACGTCGATCATCCGCGCAGTTGAGGCGATCGCCGCCAAAGAAAACGCTCCGGAAGATATCTGCTACCTCTACAACTTCCAGAAAAAAGACGAGCCCAAGGCCCTCAAGCTTCCGGCAGGCAAGGGATGCGCCTTAAAAAAAGACATGGAAGAATTGAGCAATGACCTTGAGCAACGGATCATCAAAGCCTTTATGAGCGAAGAGTATGAAGAGCACAAAAAGTCCATTTTGAGTAAATTCGAAGAGAAAAAGACGGTCCTGCAGAGCGAAACCGAGGAATTCGCCAGGTCAAAAGAGCTTGCTATTCAACAGACCTTGACCGGATTCGTCGTTGCCCCGGTGCATAAGGGAAGGGTCATTTCCGAGGAAGATTACGGGAAAATGCCGAAAGACAGGAAGAAAAGGGTCTCGAAAGACGAGGAAGAGGTTTACCAGAGAATAGAGGAGGCTATAAGGCGGATAAATTCCATGAACAGGGAGATGAAAGACGAGATTAAAAAATTAGACGAAGAGATAGGCCTTTACGCGGCGGAACACTTGATACACGAATTAAAGAAAAAATACGGCCAATACGAGCTGATCATAAAACATCTTGGGGATATCCAGGATGATATTTTGAAAAATATCGAGGCCTTTAAAAAAGATAACGAGCCTGCCGCGTTACCTTTCTTGCAGGAAAGGCCGCAGAAACAGGAAATACTGAATAAATACAGGGTAAACCTTTTAGTGGATAACTGCGATACTAAAAAAGCGCCGATAATCGTCGAAGAGAACCCCACTTATTACAACCTTAACGGCTACATAGAATACCGCCCGCAATTTGGGACGCTTTTAACCGATTTCACGATGATAAAGGCGGGCGCGGTGCATAAGGCAAGCGGGGGCTACCTGATCCTCCAGGCGGAACAGCTCTTAAGGGATTATATCTCCTGGGATTCGCTGAAAAAGGTCATCCGTTACAAGAAGGCAAAGATAGAAGACGCTTATGTCCGTTATGGTTTCGCGCCTACCACCGGACTAAAGCCGGAGCCCGTATCCGTGGATTTAAAGGTGATCATCGTGGGTAATCCTTTATTTTATCATTTGCTTTATGTATATGATGAAGAGTTCAAGAAACTCTTTAAGATAAAGGCGGATTTCGACGCCTCTTCGAAAAAGTCGGATGAACTTATCAAAAAGTACGTGTTTTTTATCGCCGGTAAGGTGAAAGATGAGAATCTCCTCCCATTTGAGAAGGAAGCGGTCGCGGATATCATAGATTACAGCTCGCGGATAATCTCGCACAAAGAGAAACTCAGCGCCAGGTTCTCGGATATCGTCGACATCATGCGCGAAGCCGATTCATGGGCGAGAAAAGACGGTCAAATACAGGTAAGCGCGGAGGATGTAAAGAGGGCGCTTGAGGAAAAAGTATATCGTTCAAACGCGATCGAGAAAAAGATCCAGGAATTGATAGAGGAGGGTGTCCTGTTCATAGACACGCAAGGCGCTGAGATAGGGCAGTTAAACGGTTTGGCCGTGATCGATCTGGGGGATTATATGTTCGGCCATCCCTCTAGAATAACCGCCCGGACTTATGTCGGCAGAGGCAACATCGTGAATATAGAGAGAGAAGCAAAATTGAGCGGAAGGATACACTCTAAAGGCGTTTTGATCTTAAGCGGGTACCTGGGAGACAAATTCGCCCAGGATAAGCCGCTGGCGCTTTCAGCAAGCATATGTTTTGAGCAGCTCTACGAGGAAGTAGAGGGCGACAGCGCCTCCAGCGCTGAATTGTATTGCCTGCTTTCCAGCCTTTCAGAGTTTCCTCTCAGGCAGGATATCGCGGTGACCGGATCTGTCGATCAGAGAGGAAGGATCCAACCCATTGGCGGAGTTAACCAGAAAATAGAAGGGTTTTTTGACGCCTGCAAGGTAAAGGGTTTGACCGGCAAGCAGGGCGTAATGATCCCTCAGGCGAATGTGCAGCACCTTATGCTCAGGGAGGAGGTCATTCAGGCGGTCAAAGAGAATAAATTCCATATTTATCCGGTAAAGACAATAAACGACGGCATAGAAATACTTACCGGTAAACCAGCCGGCGTAAAACAGGCTGACGGCGGATATCCCGAAGGCTCGGTAAATTACAGGGTAAATCAGCGGTTGAACGAATACGCCAGGATAGCCGTTGATTTCGGTAAAGCCCGCACCGCTGCCAACGCCGCTCCCTGAGGGCGCAGAATGTGATTGCGGGGCTCATAATTTAGCGGTAAAATAACTCAAGCAACGCTTTATGGAGAAAAACGATGCCCGAAAAGATACTTATTGTGGATGACGACGCTGAATTCAGGCAGGAATTGAGGGATTACCTGCAAGATTACCAAGTAGTGGAAGCGGCGAACGGGATGGAGGCCTTAAGGATAATAAACCGGGCAAATGAAATAGGAGTCGTCATTTTAGACGTGATGATGCCGAGGATAAGCGGTACGGAGGTATTAAGCGAAATCAAGAAAATAGAGCCCGATCTCGGTATAATTATTTTAACCGGCCACAGCTCCAAGGATGTTGCTATTGAAGCCCTGAAGAACCGCGCCGATGAATATCTCGAGAAACCGTCAAGCATAGAAAGCTTGAAAGAGATTATTGAAAAGCTGTTGTCCAAGAGGAACGGCGAGGCTGAGATAGACACGGCGAATACCGAAGGCAAGGTCCTTAAGGTAAGGCGTTTTATAGAGAAAAATTGTTTTAAAAAGACCACCTTGAAAGAAGCCGCGGAAGCCGTCTGCCTAAGCCCAAAATACTTAAGCCGTGTATTCAAAGAAGAAACTGGCGCCGGGTTCAACGAATATAAATTGAAAATAAAAATAGGCAGTGCCAAAGAGCTATTGGGCAAAAGCGGATGCAACGTGAATCAGATCTCGGACAAATTAGGTTATGAGAACGCGGAAAGCTTTATCAGGCAATTTCGTAAATTGACCCGCCAAACCCCCAGCGAATTCAGAAGAAAGCTGCAAGGCAAAAGGAAGAAAAAGGCCCCCCGCACCAGGTAGAAATAAGTCAATAAAAAGTACCTTTCAGTCAATCAAGATCCCGGCATTTATAGTAAGATAAATTTGTTCCGCCAGCTGTCAATACGCTGTAATAAAACAGGTTTATAAATTATGGGTATTGCTTTTATTTTGCCGTCGAAGGTTTTGCCAGTTAAAAGCATACATGTGGAATAAAGCGGTTGATAAAAAGCGCAGAACAGAACCCTTAAGGTCTAAGAGGATGGAAGATAATTGGCGCCAGCTCGATAGCCTGAGGAAGTACATCGATATTTTGAACGATATAATAGTCGTTACCGGAAAGGAAAAAAAGGTAACATTTATAAATAAAAAGGGCGCACAGTTATTAGGGTATAAAGAAAAGGAGATTGTCGGCAAAGAGCTGTCCGATTTCTTTCCTGAGGCGGCAAAAGAGGGCATAGGAAAAACCCTAAACGCATTGATCATCAAGAAGGCAAAGCCGGCGCATTACGAGCAGGGAATACTCGCAAAGAACGGCAGCCTCCGGCTTATCAGTTGGCACAGCACGCTCTTAAAGGACGTAAACGGCAGGATAACCGGCGTGATAAGTTCCGGGAGGGACATTACAGAAAACAAACGCGCGGAAGAAAAAGAGCGCCATTTAGCGGGTTTCCCGCGGTTCAATCCTCACCCTGTGATGGAGCTGGACGCCGCAGGGAATTTGATCTACGCCAATCCCAGCGCTATCGCCTCACTAAAGAAATTAGGAAAGGGCAAAGACGCGACATGCTTTTTGCCTTCTGATTTCAAAGAGATCCTGAAATGCCTCTCCTCACAGAAAAACACGAAGTTTACGCGGGAAGTATGGATAAAAGGAAAATTCTTCATTGAGACGATAATTACCATCCCGGAATTAAGGGTAGCCCGCATTTACGCCCGCGATATCACGCCGAGCAAGATCTCAGAAAACATCTTGAAGAAGACAAGGGACTACCTGGAAAACCTGATCGATTACGCGAATGTGCCCATTATTGTATGGGATAGCGAGCTGTGTATAACCCGCTTTAACCGCGCCTTCGAAATACTTACCGGATACAAGGCCAAAGAAGTGCTGAGGAAAGATCTAAGTTTTCTTTTCCCGGCGAAAACAAAAGAGGAAACGCTCTTCTGGGTCCGCTGCACCCTTTGGGGCGAGCGTTTGGAATCCCAGGTTCTACCCATACGCTGCAAGGATAAATCGGTCAAATCCGTTATCTGGAGTTCGGCGACTATTTATGATGATAAAACGCATGAGATGCTTTCTGTCATCGCTCAGGGAAGGGACATTACCCAGGAAAAGGCGGCCCGCGAGGCGCTGCAAAAGCTTAACAGCGAACTGGAAGTAAAAATAGCCGAACGTACCGCTGAATTGACCGAGTCCTACCGGTTGACTGAAGCCCGCAACAAAATACTTAATTTGATCGGTACGCAATCTTCGCGTAAAGAGTTCCAGGATTCTCTGCTTCTCCTGTTAAAGGAATGGTGTGGATGCGGAGCGGCCGAAATACGGATAATAGCGGATGAGGAGAAAGAAAGCCCGCTCAAAAGGCGCGGGTTTCTTTCATCAGCGATAATACCCATACGCAATAATAAAAAGACTATCGGACACATCATGCTCCGCGATGAAAAAGAAGGGGTTTTCTCTTTTAAAAGGCGGAAATTCCTTGAAACCCTTGTTCCTTTAATCGCGGAAGGCATCGGCAAATTTAATATGGAAGACAAGATCAGGCGCGATCATGCTATTCTCGAGGCGTTCTTCAAGCATACGGTCACGCCGCTGGTCTTTTTGAATACCCAGTTTAATTTTATCAGGGTTAATGAAGCTTACGCCAAGGCGTGGAAGAGAAAGGTTTGCGACTTCCCGGGCCGCAATCATTTTGAGTTATTCCCTCATGCCGAGACGCAAGAGATTTTCGCGAACGCGCTGAGAGATAAAACGCCGTATCAGGCGTTCGCTCAGCCCTTTGTATTACCTGACCGGCCCGATTGGGACCTGAACTACTGGGATTGGACGCTGGTGCCGGTAACGGATAATAAGGGGGATGTTGAGTTCCTGGTTTTTTCCTTGATGGATGTAACCGAACGCAAGTTAGCGGAAGAAAGCCTTATCTTAGCGCAGAAGGAACTGGAATCCGCCAAGCGGCTCTCGGATATAGGGGTGCTCGCGGCAACCGTCGCGCATGAACTGCGTAACCCGCTGGGGGTTATCCGCACAGCGGCTTATAACATAAAAAGAAAGACCTGCGAGCCGCTCCTGGACAATCACCTGCATAACATTGAGAAGAAGATAATCGAATCGGACCAGATCATCAATAATCTTTTATTTTATTCGCGTATTAAATCGCCCCACTATGAAAGGGTAAAGATTTACGAAATAATTAACGAATGCGTTATCGCGGCGGCGACCAGGTTTAAGGCCCGCGATGTCGCGCTTGTTAAAAAAATCAGCTCCCTCAAGGCGGATTACGTTGACGCCGATCCCTTGCAGATCGCCGAGATCATCAACAATATCCTGAATAACGCCTATGATGCCTTACCGCAAGAAAATGGACGCATAGAAATAACCGCCCAAAAAGACGGCCAAGGCAATATTGAAATGGCCTTTAGCGACAATGGGGAAGGTATAGGGGATGATGATATAAAGAAAATATTTGAGCCGTTTTTCACGACCAAAGCAAAAGGGACCGGGCTTGGTTTGACCGTGAGCCGTCAAATAGTAAGCCTGCACGGAGGAAAGATCTCCGCGGAAAGCAGGCGGAACGAAGGCACAACGGTCAAGGTGACCATACCGGCCAGGCGCTCAGGCGGACTAAATGAAAAAGAAACTTCTGATCATTGACGACGACGCGGAATTGTGCAAGGAATTAATCGAGATCTTTGATTCCGAAGGATATAATGTTACCTGTATCTTTAACGGCGATGATATAGAAAAAACCATTGCGCAATCCGAATTCCATATAATACTTCTTGATTTCAAAATGCCCGGCCTTAATGGGATCGAGGCCTTAAGGGCGATAAAAGAGAAAAGCCGGGAAAGCAAAATCCTCATCGCGACGGGCAGGCCCTATATTGAGGATCTTTTAAAGAGAGAAGGCCTCTTTGGGGCAGTCGGAGGTATTTTTGTAAAGCCTTATAAACCAGAGCTGCTTATTGAAAAGATCAAAACTTTTTGAGAAAAAAGTCAAAAAAAAGCGGAATCCGCCGATTTACTGGGGGCTTAAATTACAATATCATACGTTTAAATAAAGGCTAAATTTCAATCCTGAACAGATTCTTAAAAGGAGGTAAGTGAAATGGCCAACCAAAAAAGAAGCGAAAGAACACAGAAGGGATCTGCCAATACCAATATTCATGAGATGATCGAACGCAAAGCCTTTGAGCTTTATAATAATAGAGGGGCTAAGCCCGGGAAAGAGCTGGACGATTGGCTTGAAGCTGAGAAGCTCGTGACTCAAAGGTCATCCTAGTCTTTGTCAGGAGGGAAAAATGTGCCAAACTTGCGGATGTACTCCATGCAGGAAATGCGGTAAGCCGGTCAAAAAAGGGGTTTGCAGCGGTTGTGGAAAGAAGACAGAAGACTGTACTTGTTAAGAATAACCCAATAAGGTATTGATAAATGAACTACGTCTGCGTTTTTAACAGCAGGAACAGGACAGGAGAATATTTAATGGGCAGAAAGGTTATGGTTATCGATGACGATAAGGAATTTCTACAAGAGCTGAGAGAGACTCTGTCTTTAAGCGGATATGAATTAATAGCGGTGAACGATGCCAGTAACGCGGTAGAGATGGTCCATGCCACCAAACCCGACGTTATACTGCTTGACCTTAAGATGCCTCAAAAGAGCGGATTCCAGATCGCTGATGAATTACGCCATCTTTCGGAGGTTTCCAATATACCGATCATAGCGATGAGCGCGTATCTGAAGGACGATTATTCCCCCCTATTGAACATCTGCGGCATTAAAGAGTGCCTTAGAAAGCCCTTTAACCCGCTGGATGTAATCGCGAAGATAGAAGAGGTCTTAGCAGCGAAATAAGGCAGGAACATAATCCTTGACATTCCCGCTGAAAGAAACTATAAAATTGTCAGGATCAGCTTCTTACCTAATCGTCCCATTTACTAAGGAGGGAAAGGCAATGACGGACATAAAAGATCTGTTTCAGAGCGCGGATTGGAAAACAGAAAAGCATGTTCCTGTTATAGATGTTCCTGGGAAGGTCAAAAAGGGGGTTTTTACGCCTGTTTCCATAATGATCGGGAAAGAGATCCCGCATCCCAATACCACCGCACACCATATCCGCTGGATCGAAGTTTATTTCTTGCCGCAAGGCGAAACTTTTCCGTATGAGCTCGGCAGGGCGGAATTCAGTTCCCATGGAGAATCGGTCCAGGGGCCGGATACCAGTACCATATATACGCATTCTGAAATGTTTTTGAAATTCAAAACTGATAAGCCGGGAACGTTGTTGGCCTCTTCCTATTGCAACATCCACGGGCTTTGGAAGAGTTCTAAAGAGATAGCGGTCGAATAGCGCGAGGAGAATAATATGGCTGATCTAAAGAAAGAATTGGTTGAAATGTTAAATAAAGCGCTTGAGCTTGAACATGCCGCGCGCATTCAATACCTGGCGCACGCGCAGTTAGTGGAGGGCATTAACGCCGAAAAAATCGTGGAACGGCTTGAAGAGATAGCCTCCGATGAGGATAAACATGAAAAGAAATTCAGGAACCTTATTGGCGCCTATCTCGGGGGCGAACCCAGCATGGGAATTTCCGAAACCAGGACCGCCAGGAAGATCGAGGACATACTCCAGGCGAACCTGGAACAGGAGAAAGAAGCAATAGACTTCTATAAGGGGATTTACAGGAAAGTCAACGAAAACAAGGACTCCCTGCATTATGAGTTCGAGACGCTGGAGCATGATCTGCGGCATATCATAATCGATGAAGAGGAGCACGTAATCGAACTTTCTCTTTTGCTTGGATTATAAAAAAGGCGGGAAAAATGATGGGTTGCGGTGCCTGCGGGCCGATGAAGCCGAAAAAGAAGGCGAAAAAGAAAAATAAGAAACCTTCCAAATGACTGCGAGAGTTGACCCGAATATATGCATAGGATGTACGCTCTGTACGCAAATCTGCCCGCAAGTCTTCAGGATGGAAGGCGATAAGGCGGCGGCGTTCATAAACCCGGTTCCAAAAGATATCGAAGATGCCTGCCGGCAGGCGGCGGACGATTGCCCGGTAACGGCAATATTTGTTGAATGATCATGGAACCCGAGTTGCAACTTCCGCTGAATTCCATTAAGGTATTGGAAAGGCGGTATCTCGAAAGGGACGACACCCGTAAGATAATTGAGAGTCCTTCACAGCTTTTTAGAAGAGTAGCCAAGGCCGTCGCCAGGGCAGAGGATAATTTCCCGGATAAACGCGATAAGCGCGAAATAGAAGAAAAGTTTTTCGGCATGATGGCCGGTTTAGAGTTTATGCCGAACTCCCCCACCCTAATGAACGCCGGGACCGGTATCGGCCAGCTATCCGCGTGCTTTGTTATCCCTGTAGAAGACTCTATCCCCCAAATATTTGAGGCCTTGAAAAACATGGCGGCAATTCACCAAACCGGCGGCGGCACCGGCTTTGATTTTTCCAGGCTTCGTCCTAAAGGCGACCTCGTTTACTCGACTAAGGGCGAGGCTTCGGGCCCCGTATCTTTTATGAGCGTCTTTGACAGCGCGACCGGGGTGATAGTACAGGGCGGAAGAAGGCGCGGGGCTAACATGGGTATCCTGCGTGTAGATCACCCGGACATCGAAGAATTCATCGACGCAAAGCTCAAAGAAGGCCTTTTCTCGAATTTTAATCTTTCCGTGGCAGTGACCGATAAATTTATGGCGGATTTTTATAAGGACAGGGAGTATGCCTTGGTCAATCCCCGCACTAAGAGGCAGGTAAAGAAAGCCAAGGCCAGGAGGATATTCCTTAAGATCTCGGAGTCCGCATGGAAAAGCGGAGACCCCGGGTTGGTTTTTATTGATGAGGTGAACCGCCGCAATCCTACTCCGGAGGCGGGCCGTATCGAAGCCACCAATCCCTGCGGAGAGTTGCCACTTTTGCCTTATGAAAGCTGCAACCTGGCCTCGATCAATTTAGCTAAATTCATAACCGAACAGCGGACAATCGACTGGGATAAGCTTGCCGACAGGATCAAGCGGGGGGTGCGGTTCCTGGATGACGTTATTGAAGTGAACAAATTCGCCCTTCCGCAAATCAGGAAGATGACCTTCGCCAACCGAAAGATCGGTCTTGGTATAATGGGATTTGCGGATTTGCTCTTGGCGCTGGGTATACCTTATAATTCTGAATCCGCGGTTAAGCTGGCAAAGGCGCTTATGCGGTTTATGCGCGGAGAATCTGTTAAGGCTTCGATCGCGCTGGCGGAAAAACGCGGAGTCTTCCCAAATCATAAGAGGTCAGTTTACGTTAAGAAAGGTTTAAGTATGCGTAATGCCACGGTGAATACCATCGCTCCCACAGGCACTATTAGCATTATCGCGGGTTGTTCCAGCGGGATAGAGCCTCTGTTCGCGCTCAGTTTTACCCGCAACGTGCTTTCCGGGACTAAGCTTTTCGAAGTCAACCCTTTATTTGAAAGGACAGCCAGGCAGCGCGGATTTTACAGCGATGAGTTGATGCTTGAGATCGCCAAAAGAGGGTCCCTGCAGAGGATAGGCGGCATACCGCGTGATGTAAAAAGACTATTCATCACTGCCTTTGATGTAACCGCCCTGGACCACCTGCGCATTCAGGCCGCGTTCCAGGAATATTGCGATAATTCCGTTTCGAAGACGGTAAATCTGCCGGAAGAATCCCGGCCGCAAGACGTAAAAAGCGTATATCTGGCCGCGCATAAATTAAAATGCAAAGGGATCACCGTTTACCGGTACGGCACAAAAAAAGAGCAGGTTCTTTCATTTTCAGGCCGGGCGGAAACCGGGCCGAGAATGGTTACGGCGGCCTCGGAGTATTCCGGCGGCTGCGCGAAAGAGGTTTGCGCGTGAGGAGGTTACAATGCGTAAAATATTAATTAACGCGTTCTTTACCTTATTTTTATTCCTTTTAACTTTTCCGGTAAATGGTCAGGAGGTACCCATGAGAATAATCAGCAGCGCGTTCCCGATCAACGGTATTATCCCCGAGAAATACACATGCGAAGGCCAGGATATCAATCCGCCGCTCTCTATCGAGCATATTCCCGGGAACGCCAAGAGCCTGGCTTTGATCGTGGACGATCCTGACGCGCCAATGGGAACATGGGTGCATTGGGTTGCGTATAATATTCCCATCACTTCGCGCATAGAAGAGAACAGCGTTCCCGGGGAACAGGGCCGTAATAGTTTTGGCCGGCAAAATTACGGCGGCCCCTGCCCTCCCTCGGGCACGCACCGCTATTTCTTCAAGATTTACGCCTTGGACTCAAGCCTGAATCTTAAGCCGGGCGCCACAAAAAATGATTTGGAAGATGCCATGAAGGGGCATATACTAGATAGGTCGGAATTAATGGGGTTGTATAAGAAAACAGGCCGCTAAAATGGTTGATTTTTCAATTATTATCGGAGGGAAAGCCGGGTTCGGGATAGACAGGGCCAGCGTGATCATCGGCCGGTTATTCAACCAACTCGGTTACAGGATATACATCTACCGCGACTATCCATCGCTCATACGCGGGGGCCATACCTTTTCCGTCATCCGCGTCTCCAGCGATAGGATAGCGGCACATCGCAGCAAGATCGACTTTTTGCTCGCGTTGAATCAGGATACCCTGGACCTGCACAGGGATAAATTGAAAGACGGGTGTTTTTTCCTCTATGACCCTGAACTGGTTAAAGTCCCCGGACAGGCATGCGGCGTCGGTGTCGCCATAGGAAAAATACTTAAAGAAGAGAACGCTCCTGAAATAATGCGCAATACCTGTATTATCGGCGCCTTATGTAAGGCCGTGGGGATAGACGCGAAAACCATGGAGGATGTGCTGAGAAAAGAAATTCCCAGGGAATTGGAGCTGAATTTAAAAGTCGCCTCAAGAGGGTTCGGTGAATCCAGGGAATTAACCCGCGTCGAGCCTTTGGTCCGGGAAAGATTGCCGGTGGTTTCCGGCAACGAAGCGATAGGCCTGGGCCTGGTCAAAGGGGGATTGAATTTCTATGTCGCCTATCCGATGACGCCTTCTTCGCCTATACTGCATTTTTTGGCTGAAAAAGCTACCGAATTCGGGATAAAGGTCATCCACCCCGAAAGCGAGATCGCGGTGATCTTGATGGCGTTGGGTTTCGCTTACATGGGCAAGAAAACCGCGGTAGGCACTTCCGGAGGCGGATTCTGCCTGATGACGGAAGGCCTGAGCTTCGCCGGCATGGCGGAATTGCCCGTGGTCATCGTAATGGGCCAGAGGCCGGGGCCTTCGACGGGGCTGCCCACATATTCCAGCCAGACGGAGCTGCATTTTGTTTTGAACGCAGGGCAGGGCGAATTTCCCCGTTTTGTAGCGGCTCCCGGAGACGCCGAAGAAGCCTATTATTGGTCGGCCGCGGCGATGAATATCGCCTGGAAATACCAGATACCCTCTTTTATCCTATCCGATAAAAACCTGGCGGAAGGTATATTCAATTTCGACATTAATTCCGTAGAGCCCATAAAGGAGGAAAACCCTCTTTTATGGGATAAGACGTCCCCTTACAAAAGGTATTTAAATACGGAAAGCGGGGTATCGCCGCTGGCTTTTCCTCCTGAGCAGGGCGCGCCGATCAAGGTAAACAGCTATGAGCATGACGAATCGGGAATAACGACGGAAGAACCCGCCATGGCAAAGACGATGACAGAAAAGCGCCTGCGGAAAGAGAAATATTTATCCGGGGAGCTTGAAGGTTATAAGACAATAAACGTCTACGGAAATAAGGATTCCTCTACGGCGATCCTATGCTGGGGTTCGAATAAGGGCGTATGCGTCGAAGCGGCGAAGAATACGGACCTGAAAGTTATACAGCCGGTAGTCTTATGGCCTTTTCCCGCTGACCGGTTCAGGGACGAGCTAAAAGGCGTGAAAACATTGATCAGCGTTGAAGACAACGCCACGGGCCAGTTGGCAAGGTTAGTAAAGGCGTTCGGGTTCGATGTGGATGAACAGATATTGAAATACGATGGCAGGCCGTTCTCTGTGGATGGGCTGGAAGAGGAGCTTAAAAAATGGACCAGAAAAACTTAGGTACCTACGCCCTAAACACCTGGTGCCCCGGCTGCGGCAATTTCGCCATCTTAAACGCCGTCAAAACGGTCATCGCGGAATTAACCCAGGAGGGCCTTCCTCTTGAGAAGGCCGTGCTGGTTTCGGGTATAGGCTGCCACGGGAAGATCGTCGATTATATAAATACAAACAGCTTCTATTCCATTCACGGAAGGGATATCCCTCCGGCAGAAGCCATAAAGATATCTTCGCCCGATGTAAAAGTCATTGTCTTCGCGGGAGACGGCGACGCTTACGGGGAGGGTATTGAACACCTGATATTCGCGGCAAAGAGAAATATCGACATTACGATGATCATACACAATAACCGGGTTTACGGCCTGACGACCGGCCAATATACTCCCACTTCGCCTTTTGGGTTTAAAGGCCGTTCCACGCCGCGGGGTACAAAGGAAGCGCCGATCAACCCGTTGGAATTGATGCTGGCCAGCGGCGCTACTTACCTTGCCCGGGGGACTTCGCATGGGATAGAATTGCTTAAAAAGATCTTTAGGGAAGCGATCGCGCATAAAGGGTTTTCACTGGTGGATGTGCTGCAGGTATGCGTGACATATTATAATATGTACGATTATTATGATAAGCGCGTTTACGAGTTAAAAGACCATAATCCCGCGGATATAAACCAGGCGCTGGCTAAGATCCGGGAATGGGATTACAATAAGGACGCTCCTATCTGCCTGGGGGAATTATTTAAAAAAGAAAACGTTGCCGGCCAGGAAGACAGTGCGCAGGGCCCGGTAGACAGGGAAAATAAAATAAAGGAATTCTTAAGCAGTTCTATTTAAAGGTTCTTCCTATAGAATGACCAGCCCATTTGATATAGGAGAGATATTTAACGCTTATAATAATAAGGTATACCGGCTCGCGTTAAGTATAACCAGGAACGAAAAAGACGCCGAAGACGTCATGCAAAATACATTTTTCAAAATATTAAAAAATTTAAAGTATTTCCGGAGAAAGTCGCAGCTTTCAACCTGGATCTACAAGATCGCGTATAACGAAGCATTAATGAATTTACGCAAAAGAAAAAGCCAATTTAAACTCTCGGGAAGCCTTAAGCTCTCAAGCGAAAAAGGCACTTCCGGCCTTTTTGTGAACTGGGCGAAACTGCCCGATGAATATTTGCTGGATGAAGAACTGAAAGAAAGGATACAAAATGCCATAAAGCGCATGCCTATCCGGTACAGGATGGCCCTGCTTTTGTGCAACGTCGAAGGGATCGCCCTCAAGGAAAGCGCCGTCATATTGGGGCTTAAGATAAATTCGCTGAAAACAAGGCTCCACCGGGCGCGCCTTTTATTAAAATCCAGCATAGCGGGCTATTTGAGGGACCGGGAAGAGGAAAAAGGGCCGGCGATGCCCAGAAGGTGCGGTATATGGACAGGCTTTGTTTATAATTACGCGCGCGGGAATTTAAATCCGAAACGCAGCGATGCCTTCGGAAGACATATAAAGTCCTGCGTAAGCTGCAACTCTTTTTTAAATAGCTACCGCAAGGCGATAGATATAACCGGAGCCGTGCAGTGCCACGATCTTCCGGATGAATTAAAAGAAAGAGTTGAAAGTTTCATCTTGAAGGCAGCGCTTGAGAAGAAAAAATCCCCTTACAATTAAGGAAATTATGTTAACGGACAATTTACGGTGGCTGGGTCACGCCGCTTTCAGGTTTGACGGATCGAAGAGGATTTACTTTGATCCCTATCGATTGCCTAAAAAACCACCCAAGGCGGATATCATACTGGTGACTCATGAGCACTCCGACCATCTTTCTTTGGGCGACATAAAGAAAATCAGTTCCAAGGCCTGCGTTATAGTCACCGATGGCGCCTCAAGCAGGCAATTGCTGGCGGAGAAAACAACATGCAAAGAGATAAAAACAGTTTGCCCGGGGCAGAATCTTGACCTGGATGGGGTAAAAATCCACGCCGTTGCAAGCTACAATACTAATAAGCATTTTCATACCTGCAGTTCGGCAAAACTCGGATTCATTATTTCCATAGACGGAATAAAAATTTATCACGCCGGAGATACTGACTTTATCCCGGAAATGGAGGATTGCAAGTGCGATATCGCGCTTTTACCTGTAAGCGGGACATACGTGATGACGGCTGAAGAAGCGGCTGAGGCTGCTTTGACCATCAGGCCGAAGCTAGCCGTCCCCATGCATTACGGCAGCATCGTCGGTTCTCCGGACGACGCGGAAAAGTTCCGGAGCCTGTTAAGGGGGAAGATCGAGGTTTATATCCCAAAAAAGGAGGTTTGAGCATGGATAAATACAGATGCAAAGTTTGCGGATACATTTACGACCCCGCGGCGGGGGATCCCACGCAGGGGATCGCTGCCGGAACTTCCTTTGAAAGTTTGCCTGACAGCTGGACATGCCCCGAATGCGGAGTTGATAAAAGCCAGTTCGAAAAAGTGTAGCCGGAGCCGGAGATCCATATGGCGATAAAAGTGGCTTTTAAGGGTACGTCCATGACCCTTGTCGGCAGGAGAATAAAAGAAGGCATGCCTGGTCCGGATTTTAAGGTCGTGGACGGTGATTCAAAAGAAGTAACCCTTTCAGATTTTAAGGGAAAAACCAAGCTTATAACTACTTACCTTTCGCTGGATACCCCGGTCTGTGACGGGCAGCTGAAGGAATTTAACAAGCAGATCCGGGGGGCTTTTGAAGACGTGCTGGCCATAGGGATCAGCAAAGACCTTCCCTTTGCCTCAAAAAGGTTCTGCGCGATGAACGAAATAGAGGACATCAAGGCGTTTTCTGATTACAAGACATCTTCCTTCGGGATAAATTACGGCCTTCTGATAAAAGAGGCGAACCTTCTGGGAAGGAGCGTCATTATTCTGGATAAAAATGACGTGATCCGGTACATTCAGGTCGTCAATGAAATGACCCGCGCCCCTGATTATGATGACGCCTTAAAGCGCTTATCCGAAGTGGAAAAAATCCAGAAAGATGAAAAGGTCCAAGAAGCGCCGCGTTGCAAAGCCTGCGCTGGTTTTACTGAACCTCTTTCCGGAAAAGAACTGGAAGATTTTCGCTCAAAAGTAACCGGTTGGGAACTGCTTGAAGGCAAAAAACTGGTCAAGGAATTTAAATTCGCGGATTTTGCGGAGGCCAAGTATTTCCTGGACCTGCTTTGCGTTATCGCGCAAGAGCAGGGGCATCATCCGAATTTCAACCTGATCTATAATAAGCTCAGGGTCAGCCTGACTACGCACGCGGCCGGCGGCCTGACTGAAAACGATTTTATCATGGCAAAGATCATAGACGAGGTAAATTTATGAAAAAAATAGCGGTGTTGGTCGAAGATCATTACCAGGTGCTGGAAGTATGGTATCCGTATTTAAGGTTAAAGGAGGAAGGGTTCCAGACAGTGCTTGTAGGTACGGGTAGGAAGGAATATAAGAGCAAAGAGGGTTACCCTGCCGAAGAAGAAATCCCGATAAAGAAGGCCGATCCAAAAGAATTTGACGCGGTCATCATCCCCGGAGGTTACGCGCCGGATATTTTAAGGAGGCATAAAGAGGTCAATGAATTCGTGAAGAAGATCTTTGAAGGCTCCAGGCTCGTGGCGGCGATTTGCCACGGGGGATGGGTGCTGGTTTCCGCGGGGATCCTGAAAGGAAAAAGGGTAACCGGCTTTTCGGCGATAATGGACGACCTGAAAAACGCGGGGGCCCAGTATTTTGATGAAGAAGTCGTGGTTGACGGGAACCTGGTTACCTCGCGCAACCCCTATGACCTGCCCGCATTTTGCAGGGAGATAATCAAAAAATTAAAATAATGCCGAAAGAACTGGAAGCGAAGATCATCGAGATCATCCCCCGGACATCCAACGTAAAGAGCTTCCGCCTGGATACCGGGGAAGAAATAGACTACAAGGCCGGGCAGTTTCTTTGCGCGTCGCTGAGGGATGAAAGGGATTGCAAGAGGTATTTATCCATATCCAGTTCACCCACAGAAAAAGGCTACATTGAATTCACCAAGAAGATCACGCAGAGCGATTTTTCCAGCGCGCTGAACAATTTTAAGACAGGTGATTCCCTTATAGTTAAATATCCCATGGGTAATTTTATCTTAAGGGACGAGGAGGCATCAAATATCGCCTTCCTTTCCGGAGGGATAGGGATAACCCCGATAAGGAGCATTTGCAAATACGTTGTGGATAAGCGGTTAGATAAGCGAATAGTGCTGCTTTATGGCAACCGTTCGATCAATGACATCGTTTTTAAGGACGATTTCGAAATAATGCAGAAAGAGTACCCGGGTCTAAAAGTTACCCATGTCCTCTGCGAACCTGCCGTCGGATTCGAATGCATCCCCGGGCTTATAAATGCCGGAGTGATCAAGGAACAAATCCCCGATTACTCTCAAAGAAAATTTTATCTCTGCGGACCGCCCGGAATGATCGACGCCATGCAGAAGACCCTTATTGATGAGCTGTTTCTGGCCAGGGAAAATATCATTACGGAAAAATTCATAGGTTATTAAAGTGCTAAGGAGGAAGCGATGCCCGTATTGAAGATATTACCGGACATTTATTCGGTCGGGGTTATAGATTGGAATGTGCGCAGCTTTCACGGCCACACTTACAGTACGAACCGGGGGACGACTTATAATGCCTACCTTATATTGGATGACAAGACAGCTTTGGTGGATACCGTATTCGGCCCTTTCTCTGAGGAATTGATAGCGAATATAAGGCAGGTTATTCCTGTCGAGAAGATAGATTATATCATCGCCAATCACGTGGAAACCGACCACAGCGGCGGCCTTCCCGCGCTGATGAAACTTTGCCCGAGAGCCAAGGTTTTAGGCACTGCAAAATGCAAGGAGGGCTTATACAGGAATTATTACGGCAACTGGGATTTTCAGGTAGTGAAAACCGGGGATAAACTCAGCCTGGGCAAGAAGGCCTTAAATTTTATCGAAGCGCCGATGATCCATTGGCCGGACAGCATGTTTACTTATTGCCCCCAGGAAGAGCTGCTCATGCCCAATGATGCCTTTGGCCAGCATTATGCGACATCCATCCGTTTTGACGACGAGGCAGATCCCTGCGAGCTCATGGACGAGGCAGCCAAGTATTACGCGAATATACTCCTGCCCCTGGGCGCCGTTATATTAAAGAAGATCGAAGAGATACAAAAAATGAACATTCCCATAAAAATGATCGCGCCCAGCCATGGGATCATCTGGCGCAAAGACCCCATGAAGATCATAAACGCCTATCTCTCCTGGGCCAAAAATGAAACCAAACCGAAGGCCGTGGTCATGTATGAGACAATGTGGGGCGCGACTGAAAAGATGGCCGGAAAGATCGCGCAAGGCATAATGGACAGCGGGATCAACGTGAAGATTTTCAATATCGCGGTAACCGACCGCACGCAGATGGTCAAAGAGATGCTCGACGCTAAGGGCCTTATTTTCGGCTCATCTACACATGACAACGGCATGCTGCCGAATATCGCCGGCTTCCTGCAGTTCGTGAAGGGGCTTACCCCAAAGAACAGGATCGGTTGCGCGTTTGGTTCGCACGGATGGGCGGGAGGAGCGGTAAAAGAGATAGAAGGGGTATTGCGGGAGGCCGGGATAAACTTAACCCGGGAAGGCCTGCTTGTAAAGTACGCTCCCGATGAGGATGAATTAAAGCGCTGCTATGAATACGGAAGGGATTTCGCTCAGAAAATCTCATCCTCTGTGATATAATATGCGCTAAGGATGAAAAGACTGAGCGAAGAGATTATCCGTTTTTTTTACAGCCAGGGATTCGTTATCGTATCGACCATTGACAAAGAAGGATTAGCGCATAATTCCTGCAAGGGGCTGATCGAGATAAACCATAACGGCATGGTTTATCTCTTGGACCTTTACAGGGCGCGCACCCTTGAGAACCTGAAAAATAACCCTTCCATTGGCGTTACCGCCGTCGATGAGCATAAGTTCGTCGGATACAGTCTGGTAGGTAAAGCGAAGGTCCTGCATGAGGAGCAACTTAAACCCCATATCATCAAGGCATGGGAAAGCAGGATCTCCAGCAGGCTCACCCAGAGGCTCCTGAGGAACATTCGGGAGGAAAAGGGGCACCCCAGGCACCCGGAGATTCTGCTGCCGAGGCCGGAATATATGATCGCCATGGAAGTGGAAAGGGTAATCGACCTTACGCCGCATCATTTAAAATGAAGAGGGGGAAAGAAATGGGTAACATATTCGCGGGAAGCGAAATTGTGGAAATAGGTATCCAGATCGAAAAAAATGGCAGGGATTTTTATAAGGTTCTTTCCGGAAAATCTAAAGACGGGAAAGCGGCGGGGGTCTTCGGGTTCTTGGCCGGGGAAGAAGAGAAGCATATTAAAGCCTTCCAGGATATTCTGGATAAAACGGATAAATATGAGCCTGCCGGGATCGGGGCGGATGATTATTTCGCTTATATGAACGCCTTGGCCGGCGAATATGTTTTCACGCAGAAAGACAAAGGGGCGGAGATAGCCGAAAGCATAAAAAGCGATGAAGAAGCCGTGACTATGGGTATAGGTTTCGAGAAGGATTCAATCATATTTTATGAGGGGATGAAAAAAACCGTTCCGGATTTCGATATTAAATTGATCGATTCGCTTATCGCGCAGGAGCAGAGCCATTTAACGCAGCTTTCGGATCTAAAGGCGAGTATTTTACAAGGAGAAAAGAATGGATAAAAAGATATTGGTTTACAGCACGCCGACCTGCCCTTATTGCGTCAGGGCAAAACAGTTCCTGAAAGACAATAATGTAGCTTTTGAGGACATAGACGTTTCCCTGAACCAGGCTGCCGGAGATGAAATGGTACGCAAGTCCGGCCAGATGGGCGTTCCGGTCCTGGATATTGAAGGAGAGATCATTATCGGGTTTGACAGGGAAAAAATAAAGACGGCGTTAGGCTTATAACAAAATTATAAACTATAGATCCCAAATCCCAGATCCCAGTGGCCGGAATCCAAATTAAACTAAGGTCATTCGGTAATTTTGAATTTGGGATTTATTTTGTAAAATTATGCACGACCTGATTATTATCGGAGCCGGGCCCGCGGGGATCACCGCGGCGGTCTACGCGGCGCGCAAAAACATGAATCTCCTGGTCATAAGCAAAGACGTCGGCGGCCAGGCGGCGATCAGCGGCGATGTGGAGAATTATACCGGCTACCAGTTCATTACCGGCCCGGAGCTTGCGTTGAAATTCGAAGAGCATATGCGGGGATTTGATATCGCCTTGAAGGAAAACGAGGAAGCGGTCGCGGTTGAGAAAACAGGCGATAAAGTAACCGTCAAGACGAATAAAGCTGTTTATGAAGCGAAAAGCGTGATCATAGCCTCGGGTAAAAGGTCGCGCGAGCTGAATGTTCCCGGGGAAAAAGAATTCAGGAACAGGGGGCTTACCTATTGCGCGACTTGCGACGCGCCTTTATTCAAAGGTAAAGAAGTCGCTGTTATAGGTGGAGGCAATTCCGCCCTTGACGCCGGCTTGCAGCTGATCAAAATCGCAAGCCGGGTGTATATGATCAATATCGGCCCGGATTTCACCGGTGATGCCGTGATGCGGAAGAAGGTCGGCGAGAGCGGGATGGTCACAGTGTTTTCCGATTCAAAGATCACAGCGATCCTGGGGGATAAAATGGTGACCGGGATACGGATTAACAGGCAGTCAAAAGAGCAGGAATTAGCCGTGCAGGGCGTATTCGTAGAGATAGGGCTTATACCCAATTCTGAATTTGCCGAAGACATAGAAAAGAACAGATACAAAGAAATTAAGATAAATTCAAGCAATGAAACCAATATTCCCGGTATTTTCGCGGCGGGGGATGTTACCGATATCCCGGAGAAACAGATCATCATTGCCGCGGGGGAAGGCGCTAAAGCCGCGTTAAGCGCGTTTGGATATATGGCGAGGACGTCATGGCCGGCAAAATAAAGCTCGACGCTTACAGCTTGTTGGCGAAAATAAGGCAAGAAAATCCGGTTGTGCACCATTTGACTAACTGGGTCACGATCTATGACTGCGCGAATATCACAAAGGTCCTTGGGGCGTCTCCGGTGATGGCTCACGCTCAGGAAGAGTCCGCCGAAATGGCGTCAATCGCCTCGAGTTTAGTACTTAATATCGGCACACTAACGGTGGATTTTGTCGAGGCGATGAAGCTCGCCGCGAAAAGCGCCAATAAAAAAGGCATACCCGTGATCCTTGATGTTTGCGGAGCGGGAGCTACGCAATTAAGGGACAAAAAATGCCTTGAGCTCCTTGATGAAACAACGATAAATGTGGTTAAAGGCAATGCTTCCGAGATCGCCAGGGTGAGCGGCGAAAAAGTATTGACAAGGGGCGTTGATACGGGGCATGTGAGCAAGGATGTGATAACGATATCCCGCGGCCTTGCCCTAAGGCGGGGCTGTACCGTGGTAGTAACGGGGAGAGAAGATACCGTTACGGACGGCAAAGAAATTTATATCATCAAGAACGGACACCCGATGATGACCCATGTTGTGGGTACCGGGTGCATGGCCGCCTCTGTCATAGGCGCATTCTGCGCGGTGGAGAAGGATCTGGCTTACGCGGCAGCCGCGGGCTTAATATGTTTTGAGATCGCCGCGGAGTGCGCGGTAAAATCCTCTTTGGGCCCCGGCTCTTTTAAAGAGAGGCTTTTTGACTGCGCCTTTAACCTGGATAAAAAGACAATAACAAAGATGCAGAAGGTGGAATGTTCAAGTTAAACGGTTATTATTTTATAACCGAATCCAGGCTCAGCCGCTCAGGGAATATAAGCGACGTAAGGGATGCTCTGGCGGCAGGAGTAAAAGTAGTGCAGTACAGGAACAAGCATTCCTCGACTGAAGAAATGTTCGAAGAAGCCTTGAAAATAAGGAAGATCTGCCGGAATATCATTTTTTTGGTTAACGACCGCGTAGACATAGCGTTAGCCGTGAAAGCCGATGGGGTGCACATAGGCAAAGGCGACCTTCCTTACAACGCCGCGAGAAGACTCCTGGGGAAGAACAGGATCATCGGCCTCACGGTGCATAGCGTCGCGGAGGCAAAGCAAGCGCGAGGATCGGGCGCGGATTATGTCGGCGTGTCCCCCATATTTATTACAAAGACTAAACCGGATTCCGGCAAGCCCCGGGGAGTATCTTTGATAAGAAAAATAAAAAAAAGCGTTTCCATCCCCGTCGCCGCTATCGGCGGAATAGATCTAACGAACGCAAAAGAGGTGATCGATGCCGGTGCGGACGCGATTTGCGCCATATCCGCGGTGGTAACAAGGCCGGATGTAAGTAAAGAAATAAAAAAGTTCCAAGCGTTATTCGGCGCTTGACAAAAACCAATATTCTTGATTTAATGTTGTAGAAGACAACACACCAATCCATCCGCCCCGCGCGGGGGGCACTGGGCAATCATTTATGCCAAGGTGCGACAGGATTGGGTGTAAGCAGTTGAAACGGGGAGGCCGTTGGCCGGCCTGAGAGTTCCGCAAAGTAAGCGGATTACCCGATGAACCTGATCTGGATAATGCCAGCGGAGGGAAAGGAGGATGAATTGAAGGCGCCCTTTATGCAGTTGGCATAAAGGGTTTTTTGTTGTAGAAGACAACACACCAATCCAACGGATAGGATTAGGTGCAAAGACAGGAGGCTAAGATGTTCGCGAAGATCAAAGAATCACAAATAAGCCGGGCAATTGTCGGCGAGTTCAACAAGTGGTTTGACGAGTACATAGTTTCAGACGTGATCATCGTCGGCGCCGGGCCAAGCGGGCTTATCGCCGGACGCGATCTGGCAAACGCGGGTTTTAAGACCCTGATAATCGAGAGCAACAATTATATCGGGGGAGGTTTCTGGGTGGGCGGTTATTTTATGAATACGCTGACTTTCCGCGCGCCCGGCAATGAAATGCTGGATGAGCTGAGGATCCCCCATAAAGAAATTGAGGACGGGTTGTTTGTTTCTGATGGGCCGAGCGCCTGTTCGAAGCTCATATCCGCTGCCTGCGACTCGGGCGTAAAGATACTCAATCTCACGAAGTTTGACGATGTTGTCTACCGTAACAATAAAGTAGAAGGCACGGTGATCAACTGGTCCCCTGTTTCCGCGCTGCCCAGACAGATCACCTGTGTTGACCCGATCGCCCTGGAATCGAAATTCGTTATCGATGCTACCGGCCATGATGCCTGGGTCGCTAAAAGCCTGGAAAAAAGAGGGCTCTTAAAAATACAAACCTACGGCCCCATGGATGTAAACAGCTCAGAGGATCTGGTAGTTGAGAAAACAGGCGAAATATTCCCTGGATTATACGCGACCGGGATGGCCGTGTCCACAGTTTACGGCATACCCCGGATGGGCCCTACTTTCTCAGGGATGTTGTTTTCAGGAAGAAAAGCCGCTAAAGAGATAGCCCAAAGACTATCGCAAGCAGGATCGTTTACTACCAAAGAAACAGCAGCTGTTTGCTAAATTCTAAGTATCTAGAATAGCGCTTAAAAAGTGCCCCCTCCTTTGAATTATTAACGGGGGCACTTTTTATTTAAAAAAACCTTGACAAAAGGATGTTTCTATGTATACTCTACTATATTAATAGGAATAGTAGACATAGAGAAAGAGGCCAGTTGGGAGACGGCTTGCGAACAAGAAGATAAAATGAGAGTGACATATAAAGGCGATTACGCATTAAAAGCAGTTCTGGATCTGGCGCTGCATTACGACGCGGCTTTGGTCACCAGCCATGACATTGCCCGCCGCATAGACGCTCCTGTAAAATTTTTAGAACAAGTCCTTTTGGATCTGAAAAAAGGCGGCCTCGTGGAAAGCAGGCGCGGGAATATCGGGGGCTATTTGTTGTCCAGGCCGCCGGCTGATATTACCATCGGGGAGGTGTTAAGGATCATTGATGGCCCGACTGAGCCGATATCCTGCGTAAACGAGAGCTATTCTAAGTGCGTGGATATAAGAAAATGCGTGTTTAAGAATATCTGGAAGAAAGTGAGCCAGGCTACCTCGAATATTGTCGATAATATAAATTTTCAAGACCTGGTTTTTCAGGTCAATTCCGCGAAGGAAGCGCTGATGTATTCAATTTAGCTATTTGCATAAAACGCGAAAGGAGAAAGTAATGGCAAAAAATGAGAATCAATTGAAATTAGAGACTATCCTTTTACACGGGGGCCAGGAGCCCGACCCAACCACAGGTTCCAGGGCGGTCCCCATTTACCAGACCACATCATATCAATTTAAGAGCACCGAACACGCGGCTAATTTGTTCGGTCTGAAGGAATTCGGGAATATTTATACGCGCCTGATGAATCCGACTACCGATGTCCTTGAGAAAAGGGTCGCGCTTCTGGATGGCGGCGCCGGGGCCCTGGCGGTAGCCAGCGGCCAATCCGCGATTACGCTCGCCTTGCTCAACATCGCCCAGGCGGGGGACGAAATAGTTTCCGCGGATAATCTTTACGGAGGCACATACACTCTCTTCCATTATACTTTCCCGCGCTTAGGAGTTAAGGTAAGATTTGTCCCTTCTAATGACCTGGCCGCGTTTCAAAAAGCTATTACATCTAAAACAAAGGCGATTTACTCCGAATCGATCGGAAATCCCAAGCTCGATGTGGCGGATTTAGAGGGCATATCCAAAGTAGCTAAAAAAAACGGCATACCCTTTGTATTAGATAATACAGTCTCCCCATATTTATTACGGCCGATCGATTTCGGGGTAGATATCGTTGTTTATTCAGCGACTAAATTTATCGGCGGCCATGGCACAAGCCTGGGAGGGTTAATAGTCGATTCCGGGAAATTCGATTGGACCAACGGAAAATTTCCCTTAATAGCCGAACCCGATCCGAGCTATCATGGCATTAATTTCGTGGAAGCGTTAAAGCCCCTTGGTAATATCGCTTATATCATTAAGGCGCGGGTAAGCTTATTAAGGGATCTGGGTCCCGCGCTTTCACCTTTTAATGCCTTTTTATTCCTGCAGGGCCTGGAAACACTGCATCTGAGGATAACCCGTCATTCTGAAAATGCTCTTGCAGTCGCAAAATATCTAAAAAAACATAAATTGGTTAGCTGGGTAAATTATCCCGGCTTGGAAGACAGCCCGGAAAAGGAAAGGGTCAAAAAGTACCTGCCGCGGGGGGCAGGGGCTATCATAGGTTTTGGAATCAAGGGTGGACTGGAGGCGGGCAAAAGGTTCATTGATTCGCTGCAATTAATATCGCATCTGGCTAACATAGGAGACGCCAAGACCCTGGCCATCCATCCAGCAACCACGACTCACCAGCAGTTATCCCCCGGCGAGCAGTTATCCACCGGGGTGACCCCCGATTTTATCCGGTTGTCCATAGGCATTGAGAGTATAGATGATATTCTCGCTGATATTGAACAGGCATTGAAAAAGGCTGCATAACTCCCTTGGAGGATGGAATGGCAAAGATATTTTCGGACCTTACAAAAACAGTAGGTAATACTCCCTTGGTCAAGCTTAATCATATCACTGAGGGCCTGGAGGCGGAGATATTGGTGAAATTGGAGTCGTTCAATCCCCTTTCCAGCGTCAAGGACCGTATCGGGGTAGCGATGATAGAGGACGCGGAGAGAAGAGGTATCCTAAAAAAGAACACCACGATTATCGAGCCTACCAGCGGTAACACCGGTATCGCCCTGGCGTTTGTGGCGGCAGCTAAAGGCTACAAATTGATCCTGACCATGCCTGACACCATGAGCGTAGAAAGGCGGCAACTGCTCGCCATTTTCGGGGCAGAGCTGGTTTTGACCCCGGGAGCCGAAGGCATGAAGGGGGCTGTAAAAAAAGCCGAGGATTTGGCGAAGGAAACACCCGACTCGGTCATCTTGCAGCAATTCAATAATCCGGCTAATCCTGAGATCCATCGCAAGACTACAGCCGAAGAAATATGGAATGACACAGACGGGAAAGTGGATGTCTTGGTTTCCGGAGTGGGCACGGGCGGCACCATTACGGGGGTCGCGGAAGTGATCAAAAAAAGGAAGCCCTCTTTTAAGGCCATCGCGGTCGAGCCTGACGCTTCGCCAGTTCTGTCCGGCGGAGCTGCCGGTTCCCATAAGATCCAGGGGATAGGGGCGGGGTTTGTGCCGCAGGTATTGAATAAGGACATCATCGATGAAGTCATCCGCGTGACTAACGAGAATGCCGCGGAGGCCGCGAGGCGCCTGGCAAGAGCGGAAGGGATACTCGCCGGCATTTCGAGCGGGGCCGCTTTATGGGCGGCTTTACAGGTGGCCAAACGCAAAGAGAGCGAAGGAAAGGTTATTGTCGTGATCCTGCCGGACACCGGCGAAAGGTACCTCACGACATGGCTTTTTCAAGAGGTAAAAGCATGACAAAAGAAAAAATTATTTTACCGGAAAACAACGTTGGAATAGTCAAGACCGAGTATTTCTCGTTTAACGGGATCACCCTTGAGAGCGGCGAAAAGTTCGGGCCGATCACTCTTGCTTACGAAACCTACGGCAAGTTAAACGCGAGCAAGTCCAACGCGGTTTTGATCCTCCACGCGCTCTCCGGAGACGCGCACGCCGCCGGCCTTCACGCGGAGCAGAACGCTATTGGCTGGTGGGATTCCATGATCGGACCCGGAAAGGCCTTTGATACGAACAAGTATTGTGTCATCTGTTCGAATGTCATTGGCGGGTGTAAAGGTTCAACCGGGCCGTCGAGCGTAAACCCCAAGACAAACAAGCCTTACGCGCTGGATTTCCCTCTTATTACCATAGGCGATATGGTCACGGCGCAAAAACATCTGATTGAATCTTTGGGTATAGAGAAACTGCTGACCGTAGTTGGAGGCTCGATGGGCGGGATGCAGGTTTTATCCTGGCTGGTCAAATATCCCAGGAAGGTCCGCAGTGTCATCCCTATCGCCACGGCTATAAAACACTCGCCGCAGCAGATCGCCTTTAATGAAGTAGGCAGGCAGGCGATCATGGCTGACGCGTATTGGAAATCAGGGAATTATTATGAAGGCCCTGTGCCCGCAAAAGGCCTGGCAGTGGCCCGGATGATCGGGCATATAACATATATGAGCGATATATCGATGGCGGAAAAGTTCGGCAGGCAAAAGAAAAACTACGCCGAGCCATTTAAATTTACCGCTGATTTTGAAGTTGAAGGGTATCTGCGTTATAGAGGCGATAATTTTGTCAAGCGCTTTGACGCCAATTCTTACCTTTATATCACTAAGGCGATGGATAACTTTGACGCTTCCAAAGGCAAACCGTTCTATGAGGTTTTAAAAGATGTAGAAGCAAAAGCGCTGGTAGTTGCCTTTAAATCAGACTGGCTTTATCCGGCTTACCAATCGAAAGAGATAGCCAAGGCCTGCAAGCTTTCCGGGATCGACGCGACTTACTGTGAAATTGATTCCACTTACGGCCACGACGCGTTTCTTTTGGAGGTAGCGGAGGAAACACACCTTATTTCGCATTTCTTAAAAAAGGTGGTTTTTGAGTATGAGGCGAAAGGAAGACATGATAAATAAAGGTGTACGTCTTGACCATGAAATAATACTGGAACTGGTCGGGCCGCAGTCTACGGTACTGGACCTTGGCTGCGGTACGGGCGAGCTTTTGGATATCCTGGCCAAAGAAAAAAAGACCAGGGGGCAGGGTATAGAGATAGACGAGCAGGCGATATATGAATGTGTCGCCAGGGGGGTGAGTGTTTTCCATGGCGACGTGGACAGCGGCCTGGCCGAATACAATGACAGTTCGTTTGATTATGTAATATTGAATCAGAGCCTGCAGCAGATAAGGCATGTGGATACGGTCCTTAACGATGCTTTGCGTGTCGGGAAGAAGGTGATCGTAGGCATACCTAATTTCGCTTTTTACAAAGCGAGGGTACAGATGTTCTTCAGGGGCAGGGCTCCTGTTACCGGATCTCTCCCCTACCAATGGTATGAAACGCCGAACCTGCATTTTTTAAGCATACTTGATTTCATATACTATTGCCGCGAGAAAAAGATCAATATTGAGCAGAGCAAGTATATTAACGAGAAAAAACGCGTAATCCTGTTCCCTAACCTGTTCGCGCTGGTGGGGATATTCCTGATTTCAAGATAAAAGCGAGTAAGGCTAGGATCCGTGCAAGGGGGCCCGGAGACGAAGATATCCGGGCCTGTTTGTTCTTTAGGCCTGAACATAAGGAGGTAATATGCCGTATATCAATCTGAAATTAGTGGGAAAGTTAAGTAAAGAGCAAAAGGGAAAGATAGCGAAAGAATTCTCGGATACGCTTCTTAAGGTCGCAGGCAAGCCCAAAGAAAGCCTGTATCTGGTTATCGATGAAGTTTCCGGGGAGAATTGGGCGCAGGGTGAGAAGTTTTTCGGATAATAAACAATAATTAAGGTTGGGCGTAAAGGAGAAACAGATGAGTTTGTTGTCGAACAAAGATGATTTAAAAGAATTAGTTGAAAAGCTGAACTTTAAAGAAAAAGTTGAGCGCTCTAAGGAGCTCCTCAGGGAGTCCTATGCGAAATACGGCGATTTTTTGGTTGTGGCTAACAGTTTGGGGAAGGATTCGGTGGCCGTTTGGGACCTGGCAAAGAGGGTAAACCCGAAGATCCGCGGTTTTATTGTTACCACAAGATATAAGCCCCCGCAAACCGTACGGTTTATGAATGATGTTGTTTCCAGGTATCCTGAATTAAAAGTTTACAAAAATGATGACCCCATAGGCGAAAGGCTTTATGAAAACGAGCCTGATAAGTGCTGCGATATCTTGAAAGTCATCCCGGTTAAGCAGGCGATACAAGAAATGCATGTGAAATGCTGGGTGACGGGCCTGCGCTGCACCGAAGGGCGCACGCGCACGGATTTTAAAGAAGTCGAAGAAAGGGACAAGGGCCTTATCAAGCTAAATCCCATACTTATCTGGAAAGAGAGGGAAGTCTGGCAGTATTTGGCTCTTTATCAGGTTCCTGTTAACCCTCTGTATGCCGAGGGTTACCGTTCTTTGGGCTGCGCTCCCTGCACCAAAATTACCAATGACGATAATGAGCGCGCCGGCCGCTGGATAGGCACGAGCAAGTGCGGCGGAGAATGCGGGATCCATACCAGGCCCTTAAAAACTAATGTAGCGGGAGACGGGATTTGATCGGATATTTCTTCTTAGCCGTGCTTGTTGTTTTTTTCGCCTTTAATATGGGCGCGAGCGGGATCGCCCCCTCCTTCGCTTCTGCTTATGGCGGAAGATTGATCAAGAAAAGGAGCGCCCTTTTATTATTCGCGATCTTTGTAATCCTGGGAGCGGTTACTTTGGGCAGGAATGTAGCCCTTACCCTGGGCAAGGGTTTATTGCCCCAGGAATTTGTGAGCTTTGATGTAGTGTTGGTTATACTTGTCGCGGCGACTGCCGGGCTTTTCTTAGCCAACCTGTTGAAGATCCCGCAGTCAACCAGCCAGGTTACTGTAGGGGCAATTTTAGGAGCGGGAATGTATTTTAATGATTTGAATCAGAGGACTTTTTTTCTGAAAATACTTCCCGTGTGGATCCTCTTACCCTTATTGTCCTATCTATTCACATGGCTGATCTACCGGAAGGTCTATCCTCCGGAACACGATAACCTGCATATCTATCAAAAATTATTCGCTAATGAGAAGAAATTAAAATTACTTGCTTTGATAGCGAGCTGTTATGTCGCTTTCGCTATCGGCACAAATAACGTTGGGAACGCTGTCGGGCCTTTATTCGGGGCAGGCATCATGGGGATCAATATAGGCTTGATCCTGGTCTCGCCGCTTTTTGGCATCGGCGCTTTGATCCTGGGAAAAGGAACCCTTGAGACAGCAGGCAAGGAGATAATACCGCTGGGATTATTCTCAAGTACTTTGGTCTCATTTGTTACAGCTACCCTGTTAATAATCGCCTCGTCCTTGGGGATACCGCAGTCGCTGGTGCAACTCAATATACTTTCTATTTTCGCGGTAAGTTGCCTGAAAGACGGGCATAAATGTACATTGGACCGGCAGTTAACCAAGAAAACATTCCTTATTTGGGCAATTACGCCTTTAATTTCTCTAGTCTTATCTTATTCGTTGTTGTTTATGATAAAATAAGAGAACGTTTACGGAGAAAAAACCCCAAACCTTACCTGGCCTTATCGGATAGGCCAGTATGCGTTGCTGCGCAATCGGATGGTGCGCACTTTCTGTGCAGCACCCGATCCTATCGGATGAATCGATGTGCATTTTCTAAGCAAGGAGAAGATATGTCTTTTTCGGACAAGATCATTAATAATGTTACTGAATTGATCGGCCATACTCCGCTGGTAAGGCTAAACCGCATGGTCAACGATAAGATGGCGGATATTTTGGCGAAATTAGAATCCTTTAACCCCAGCGGAAGCGTAAAAGACAGGATCTGCCTTGAGATGATCGAAGACGCGGAGAAAAAAGGCCTGCTTAAGGCAGGCTCAACCATAGTTGAGCCTACTTCAGGCAATACCGGAATCGGCCTGGCCATGATCTCCGCCGTGAAAGGATATAAATGTATCCTGGTGATGTCTGAAGCCATGAGCCTGGAAAGGATATACATACTCAAAACTTACGGGGCCCAGATCGTGCTTACGCCTGCTTCTGAGGGCATGCAGGGAGCGATCAACAAGGCGCAAGAAATCATAAGAAAGACCCCGGATAGTTTTATGCCGCAGCAATTTAAGAACGCGGCTAATCCCGAAGCGCACCGTAAATCTACCGCTTTGGAGATACTCGAGGCGACAAAGGGCGATCTTGACGCTTTTGTTTCGGGAGTCGGCACCGGAGGAACCATTACCGGCGTGGGCGAAGTCCTCAAGAAACATGATAAGAATATAAAGATCATTGCCGTCGAACCAAAAGGGAGCGCGGTTTTGTCCGGACAAAAAGCGGGTTTTCACAGGATCCAGGGTATCGGGGCCGGCTTTATCCCGGATATCTTAAACCGGGGCATTATCGACGAGGTGATCCCCGTGGAAGATAAAGACGCTTTCAGGATAGCAAAATCGCTGGCTAAGGAAGAAGGGCTCTTCGCCGGTATTTCAGCGGGAGCCGCTGTATGGGCCGCTTTAAAAGTTGCCGGGGAAATGGGCAAAGGTAAGCGCATTGTGGTAGTGTTGCCGGATACGGGAGAAAGGTATTTTTCCATGCAGCAGTATTTTGAGGCATAAACATGAGAAGGCGGCCATTTATTCCCTATTACCCGGTGGCTTTGAACCTCTCCGGCAGGCTTGTCGCGGTTGTTGGTGGAGGCAAGGTCGCCGAACGCAAGATAAATAAACTCCTTCGCGCGAAAGCGCGAATAAAAGTAATTTCGCCTGTTATCACGCCCGCCTTAAAGCGTTTAGTTTCTAAAAAGAAAATAACCTGGGTTTGCCGTTCCGTGCGCAGCCGGGACCTGCGCGCCTCAACTCTTGTTATAGCGGCTGCTTCTAATTCCGCGGTGAATAAATCGGTGAGCAGATGGTCAGAAAACGGGAAAATATGGGCCAACGTAGTGGATGACCCGGAACTGAGCGATTTTATTTCACCCGCGTCCTTCCGTAAGGGAAAAGCGGTCATCAGCGTTCATACGGACGGAAAGGATCCGGTCCTGTCCCGGGATTTAAAAAATTTCTTAAAGGAAGAATGGGATGATTTTTTATCTTATCGGCGTAAATCATAAGACCGCCCCTATCGGCGCGCGTGAAGCGTTGTATCGTAAACGCCAGGAGATAGCCGGGTATTCGACTGGGTATATTGAGGGCGCGGCGGTTCTTTGCACTTGCAATAGAATCGAACTTTACGGCTTCGCCGCGGACCTTCCTCAGGCGGACATATCCATAAGGCATTTCCGGGGGAAGTTCAGGGAGTTTTCCCGTTATGGTTATGTCATATCGGGACAAGCCAATGTATTCCGTCATTTATTGCGCCTGGCAACAGGGCTTGAATCGCAGGTCAGGGGCGAACAGCAGATTCTGCGGCAGTTACACAATTGGAAACTGCGGGATCCTTTTCACGCTCCATTCCAGTTACTGGTAAATAAGGCGCTGTCATGCGCAAGGGTTATTCGCATGAACGCGGGCCTAGACCGCGAAGAATATAACATCGCTGATTTAGTTTCAAAAGAATTAATAAGGCTTCTTTGGGACCGTGAACGCCCTGAGGTTGTCATTATCGGGACGGGAAAGATCGCCGAGCTTTTTGCTTCCATTGAAAACGCGCCTCTTTATTTACATTTTGCGGGCCACAAAAATTATCCTAAAGCGCAAGAATTGGCAAGAAGGTCAAAAGGGCAGGCATTGATGCTTGAAGACCTTCCGGGAGCCCTTCTAAGGGCTGACGCGATGATAAGCGCCACTTCCAGCCCGCATTTTTTGTTCAGCCGGGATTATTTCCGGAAGGTTTTGAGCGTCCGGGAGAAGCCGCTTTATATTTATGATCTGGCAATACCCAGGGATATAGACCCCGAAGTTAAAGGGATGAAGGGGGCCGTTTTGTATGATCTGGACAATTTAGGGGAAGTATTTAACGAGCATCATAAAGCGCTGAGCGTTAATCTGCTTCAGGCTGAATATATGATAGAAGAGGCTATTCGAATTCAAGGGGATATATTATGCGCAAGATCTTAAGGATGGGCATACGGCCGAGCCGGTTAGCTTTAAAACAGGCTGAAGAAATAAAAAGTAGTTTTCCTTCCGCCTCCTTCAAGATAATTGCTATCAAAACCGCGGGCGATAAAGACAGGATAACTCCCTTAAGCGACGTAGAAGGCTCGGATTTCTTTACCAAAGAGATCGACGACGCGCTTTTGTCCGGAGAGATCGATCTGGCAGTGCACAGCAGCAAGGACCTGCCGGATATTATCCCGCCAGGTTTAAGGGTTATTCTCGAGACAGAATCGATCAGCCTTTTTGACGCGCTGGTATCGCGTGACGGCCTTAAGCTTATGGATCTGCCCGGAGGCTCTAGGGTCGGTTCAAGCAGCTTAAGGAGAAAAAGCCAGCTTAGCCGGATCAGAGACGATCTGGAGGCCGTGGATATCCGGGGAACGATAGAAGAACGCCTGGCTTTGGTTGATTCCAAAAGAATCGACGCCTTGATCGTCGCGCACGCGGCATTGATCAGGTTAGGGCTTGAGGAAAGAATAACCGAAGTCTTTCCGTTGAAAATTTTTCAAACGCATTCCAAGCAGGGAAGGTTGTCCTTATTGGTAATGGAGGATAGGTGCGAAAGGGTAAAGTTTATATTATCGGGGCAGGCCCGGGTGACTGGGAACTGATCAGCGTAAAAGGCCTTGAAAGGTTGAAAGAGGCGGATGCCATCGTCTATGATTTTCTGGCCTCGAAGGATCTTCTGGCCTTCGCGAAAAAAGGCGCGCGAGTAATTTGCGCCGGAAAAGCCGATGGGCTGCATATATTAGAGCAGGGGCAGATCAATAAACTACTCTACGAAGAAGCAAAGAGGGGCAAAACTGTCGCCAGGCTTAAGGGGGGAGACCCCTTTGTGTTCAGCCGGGGCATCGAAGAAGCGCTTTATTTAAAGAAAAAGAAGGTCGACTTCGAGGTCATCCCCGGGATAACTTCAGCCTTTGCCTCGGCGGAGAGTTTTGGGATCCCCTTGACCAGAAGAGGAAAGTTTTCTTCGGTCGCGGTTTTGACAGGAAGAAAGAGCAGTGGCAAAAGCCTGGATGCCCCGGATTGCGATACTTTGGTTTATCTGATGGCTGTCGGAAATATTAAGAAAGTTGTCGAGAAGATACTGGCATCAGGAAGGCCGGAATCAACACCATGCGTTTTCATCGAGCGCGCGACTACAAAAGACAAGCGGATCGTTAGAGGTAATTTAGGAAATATCGAGCGCCGCGCTCAGAAATACTCAGTGCGTGCCCCCGCGGTATTTATAGTCGGTAAGATCGTAAATTATGGAAAATAATATTATCTACCCCTATTTTGTCGTTGAAGGAAGGAACAAAAAGCAAGAAATAAAGAATTTTCCCGGTATTTATAGATTCTCTGCCGATACGCTGCTTAAGGATGTTTCTGAAGCCGGATCGCTGGGTTTGAGCAAGATTCTATTATTCGGCATACCATCGAGAAAGGACAGCGAAGCCGTTTCCGCCTGCGGCCCCGGCAGTATCGCGGCAAAAGCGGTAAAGAGCCTGAAGAAAGAATTTAAGGATTTGACGGTATTTACCGATGTCTGCCTGTGCGCGTATACTACCCACGGCCATTGCGGTTTGTTTAAGGAAGGAAAGAGAGAAATAGATCCTAAACGCACATTAAGCAGGCTGGCGGACGTTGCTTTATCCCACGCGGAGGCGGGGGTAGATTTTGTGGCTCCTTCCGCCATGGCCAAAGGACAGATCTTGGCCATAAGAAACGCTTTGGATAAAAGAGGTTTCCGGAATGTCAAGATCATGGGTTATTCCGCCAAATTCGCCTCAAACTTTTATGGGCCTTTCCGCGAGGCGGCGGATTCAGCGCCCGCTTTCGGTGATAGAAGCGGCTACCAGCTTAATTATACGGATCCGGCCGCCGCCTTAAGAGAGATCACCCAGGATATAAAAGAGGGAGCGGATATAGTCATGGTAAAGCCGGCGCTAAGCTATTTGGATGTGATCAAGCAGGCAAGCCTCAAATTTGACCATCCTCTTGCTGCTTTTAACGTAAGCGGAGAATACGCATTGGTGAAGTACGGCGCAGGAAGAGGCCTTTGGGATGAAAAAAAGATGACTTTAGAGATTATCTCTTCTATAAAACGCGCCGGAGCGGATTTAATAATTACCTATCACGCTAAGGATATCGCGAAATGGTTAAAGAAAACCTGATGACTTTTAATAGGGCAAAAAAATACCTTGTGGGCGGAGTGAATAGCCCTGTGCGCAGTTTTTCTTATGTGGGCGGCCAACCGCTGTTGATCAAAAAGGGGAAGGGCGCGAGAATATACGATTACGATTCTAAAAGGTACATCGATTATGTGCTCTCGTGGGGCAGCCTGATCTTAGGGCATGCGCACCCGGCAGTCATGGGCGCTTTAAAGAAGAGGATCGATCAGGGATTGAGTTTCGGTGCTACTAACGCCCTGGAGATAGAATTAGCAGCGGCTATCCTAGAAGCAATACCGGCTATGGATAAAATTAGATTTGTGAATTCCGGGACCGAGGCGGTTATGGCAGCGCTGAGGCTGGCTCGCGGATATACGAAGCGGGACAGGATAATAAAATTCGAGCATTCTTATCACGGCCATGCCGATTACCTCCTGGCCGCTTCCGGATCAGGCTTGGCAACCCTGAGTATCGCGCGAAGCCGGGGAGTCCCGGAGGAGTTTATAAAGAATACTTTAGTCGCGCCTTATGGAGACAGTGAATATTTAATCCGGACATTCAGAAAATACGGCAGTAAGGTCGCGGCTGTAATATTTGAGCCTGTGGGAGGCAATTACGGAGTGATCCCCCCGGATATTTCTTTTTTGAGGTTTTTGAGGTCGGTTACCAGCAAGTACGGCGCCTTGCTGGTCGCTGATGAAGTGATCACGGGTTTTCGTTCCCGCTTCGGTTCGCTCAGCGAAGAATTCGGCATAACCCCGGATTTGATCACTTTGGGCAAGATCATAGGAGGCGGCTTACCGGTCGGCGCCTGCGCCGGGAAAGAAAAAGTAATGCGTTATTTGGCGCCGCTGGGAAAAGTTTACCAGGCATCTACTTTCGCCGGTAATCCTATTGTGATGCAGGCCGGAGTATCCACCCTCTTAACTTTAAAGAAATTACAAAAAAAATATCCAAATTTACGCGATCTGACCGTTGAGCTGACCGGTTTTATCCGGGAGCAAGCCGGGGAATACGCGGTGCCTCTTGAGGTAAACAGTTATGGTTCGATGTTCAGCCTGAAGTTCAAGAGCAGGGAAGGCTTTAAAAAATTTTATAAAGGAATGCTTGACGCGGGGGTTTTCCTGGCGCCCTCCGAATACGAGTCGAATTTTTTATCTTTCGCGCATACCGGCAAGGATATCGAAGAAACAAAGAAAGCGGTTAAATCCGCTTTATCCAGGGTAAGAGAAAGGTGAGATATGGAAAATATCGATTATGATGCCTTGAAAAAACGCGGTTTTTTAAGACAAAAACAGGAAGGCTTTTTTGTGTTGAGGACCAGGATGTCAGAAGGCGTATACAAAAAAGAACACCTTGAGAAAATAAGCGAAATAGCCCAAAAGTTCGGGCGCGGTTTCGCGCATATTACCGTACGCCAGGGCATAGAAGTCCCTTTTATCAAATTCGAAGACATTCCCCAGGTTGAAGCTGAACTTAAGCTGGCGGGAATAGAAGCGGGGACTTCGGGCCCCAGGCTGCGCGCAACTACCTGCTGCCCCGGAAATAATTGGTGCAAGCAGGGCTTGATCGACACATTTTCATTGGCTGAGAGGATCGAGAAGGAATTAGGGATAAAGTGCGGCCTGGACCTGCCGCATAAATTCAAGATAGCTGTTTCCGGATGCCCCAACGCGTGCACGCGGCCGCAGTGGTCTGAGATCGGCATTCACGGGCAAATAGATACGGATTCTCCCGATAGACGTATAGGGTATGCCGTATATTTAGGCGGCTGCGGGGGAAGGGACCCAAAAAGCGGATTTAAGCTGGATAAAATCTTTACGGATGAGGAAGTGTTAGCTCTTTTAAAACGGGTTGTTGATTATTACAAAGATAAGGCCAGGCCGAGGCAGAGGTTGGGGTTATTGATCGAAGAGGGCGGTAAAGACAAGTTTCTGCGGGGGATAGGCCTGGCTCCCGGATAATTTTATTGCCTCGTTTCAGCATTCAGGATATAATGATTTTATGGATCATAAAGCCATAAAAGAAAAGATCGCCCATGCGAAAAGCATAGTGATCGCCGGGCATATTAATCCCGACGGAGATTCGATAGGATCGCTTTTGTCTCTGGGCCTGGGCATGGAGAAGCTGGGTAAGCGGGTATACATGCTCAGCGCTGACGCGGTACCCGCGAAATACAGGTTCCTCCCAGGCGCGGACCGCATCATAAGCGATACCCGGAAGAACGCGGACCTGGCTATTTCGGTGGACTGCAGCAATAAAGAGATGCTGGGAAGCGCGTATAATGTGATCAAAAGGGCTAAAGACATACTGGAAATAGACCACCATGAATTTAAGCGCCCTTTTGGCAACCTTTTTTTAATAGATTACAAGGCTGCCGCGGTTGGGGAATTGGTTTACCGGCTCCTCCAGGAATTGGGTATCGATATAGACAGGGATATAGCCCAGAACCTATTGACCTCTATAATCGTAGAGACAAATTCATTCCGTCTGCCTAACGTCAGGCCCCTGACCTTTAAGATATGCGCGGAGCTGATAAAAAAAGACGTGGATTTCTATAATTTAGTGGATATGGTTTTTTGGTCCAGGACCAGGGAATCCGCGGTCTTAACCGGTATCTGCCTGGCAAGGTGTAAGTTCCTCGAAGAGGGGAGGCTGGCCTGGTCCATAATAAGAGAAAAAGATTTTAAGCTTGTAAACGGCAAAGACGAGGACATAGACGCCGTTGCCGATGAAATACGCGCGATCCAGGGCGTGGAAATAGTTGTTTTATTCAGGGAAAAAAGCAAAAAGGTCCTGAGGGTCAGCTTGAGGTCTAAAGGAAGGATAAATGTAGCGGCCGTTGCCGAATATTACAAGGGAGGCGGGCACTTCGATATCGCCGGATGCACCATACCCAATAACCCGGAATCTATCCGGGAGCTATTGGTTATTTCAAAGAGCATCTTGCGTTAAGAAAATACAAGGGGAGGGAATTAACTCCACTTGACATTTCCGGGAAATTGGATAAGAATAAAATCAGTTAGTTTATTAGAGGAGCTTAAAATGAGAGAAAAGGTGGAACAGGCTTTGGATAAAATAAGGCCCATGCTTATGGCTGACGGCGGAAACGTGGAATTGGTGGAAGTCACAGCCGATGGGATAGTGAAACTGAAGCTTACCGGAAGCTGCGGATGCTGTCCGATGAGCCAGATGACCTTAAAAAACGGCATCGAGAGGCTGTTGAAAGAGGCAGTTCCGGAAGTAAAGGAAGTCGTTTCCTTATAAATCCTCTAGTCAAGATCTTCCCTTATCCATGCCGCTCGAAGCGTAATTCTCCAAATGAATTCAGAGAAGAAACTACGGCGCCTTAAAAGCATTATCTCGGAGATGAATTCCATGCTGATCGCTTTTTCCGGCGGGGTAGACAGCACTTTCCTACTTAAAGTAGCCTCTACAGTTTTACCCGGGGAAAAGATCATCGCGGTTACAGCCGATTCGGAGACTTATCCCGGAAAAGAATTATTGTCAGCGAAAGAAACCGCCCGCTCTTTCGGGGTCAGGCATAAAATAATAAAGACTTTTGAGATGCGCGATAAAAGGTTCACGCGCAATCCTGTTAACCGGTGTTATTTCTGCAAGAAAGAGTTATTCGCGAAGCTGGCAGTTTTGGCAAGGTCTTTAAAACTGGATTTTGTGGCGGACGCGAGCAACGCTTCGGATAAGCAGGATTTCCGGCCGGGGAATAAAGCGAAAGATGAGCTAAAGATACGTTCTCCGCTGCAGGAAGCGGGGATCAGTAAAAAAGAGATAAGGTCGTTAAGCAAAAAATTGGGCCTTTTGAACTGGGATAAACCCGCCGCCGCCTGTCTTGCGTCGAGGGTCCCCTACGGCACGAAGATCACGGGCGCCTTATTGGCCAGGATCGATGAGGCGGAGGGTGTTTTGGGCCGATTTGGTTTTAAACAGGCCAGGGTCAGGCACTATAACGGCCTCTGCCGGATAGAAGTACGCAAGGAGGATATACCCGGGCTGTTGCGCAGGCGCGATTTGATAGTAGAAAGATTCAAGAAATTGGGCTATAATTATGTCACGGTAGATTTGGAGGGATACCGGACAGGAAGCTTGAACGAGGTGATCAGGAAATGACGAAGAGGATATATTTAGATTACGCGGCTACGGCGCCCTGCGACCCGCAAGTCCTAAAAGCTATGGAGCCGTACTTTTTCGAGAAATTCGGCAATCCTTCCAGCATTCACGCTGAAGGCCAGGAGGCGAGGGCGGGCATCGAGGAGGCGCGCGAAAAGCTGGCCTCCCTCTTAGGGGCAAAGAAAGAAGAGCTCATTTTTACTTCAGGCGGGACAGAGTCGAATAATTTCGCCGTAAAAGGAACCGCTTTTGCCCTCAGCCAAAAAGGCAACCACATTATCACCACCGCCATTGAGCATCACTCTGTGAGCGAGCCCTGTAAATTCCTCGAAAAAAAAGGATTTAAAGTAACGTATATCGGTGTTGATAAGTATGGCCAGGTTTCTCCTTCCGATATAAAGAAGGCGGTTACCGATAAAACCATCCTCATTTCCGTTATGCACGCGAATAACGAGATCGGCACGATACAACCTATCGCCGAAATCGGGAAATTCGCCAGAGAAAAAGGCGTGTATTTTCACACAGACGCGGTCCAAACCACGGGTCATATCCCTGTGGACGTAAATGAATTAAACGTTGACCTTTTATCTTTATCGGCGCATAAGTTCTACGGGCCGAAGGGTGTAGGCGCCTTGTACATAAGAAAAGGCACTCGCTGGGAAAGATTCCTGCACGGCGGAGATCAGGAAAGGGGGATGCGCGCGTCCACCCATAATACCCCGGGCATCGTGGGTTTAGGCAAGGCGGCGGAATTGTGCCGGGAAAAAATGGCCGATGAGGCGAAATTCCAGTCCGGCTTACGCGACAGGCTGATCAAAGAGATCAAAGATAAGATCCCGGACGTGTATCTTAACGGCCACCCCGCGCAAAGGCTCCCCAATAACGTGAATTTTTCCATCAAATATATAGAAGGAGAATCGATCCTTTTGAATTTAGACATGCTGGGCATCGCAGCCTCAACAGGATCCGCCTGCACCTCCTCTTCCCTCGAGCCTTCCCACGTATTATTAGCCATCGGCCTGCCGCATGAGATCGCCCACAGTTCGCTCAGGCTTACCATGGGCAGATGGACAAAGCAGGAAGATATAGATTATCTTCTCGAACAGCTGCCGCAGGTGGTCGGTAAATTGCGCCAGATGTCTCCTCTCTATGAAAATAAGTGATGCAGGAAAAAATCCTCGATCTTCTTAAAAAAAGCCCCGAATACGTTTCTGGAGAAGAAATAAGCAGCCATTTAAAGATCAGCCGCCAGGCGTTATGGAAGCATATCCACGCCCTGATTGACGCCGGTTATGACATAGCGGCTGTGCCGCACCTGGGTTACAGGCTGGTCTCTTCCCCTGACAGGCTTTTTCCTTCGGAAGTTACAAGGCGCTTGAACACAAGGTTCGTCGGGAAAAAGATCCATTATTTCGATACTGTTTCATCCACGATGGATGATGCTTTACGGCTGGCTTTAAGCGGCTCTCCGGAAGGGACGGCGGTAATAGCGGAATCGCAGACCAAGGGCAGGGGAAGGCTGGGCAGGGATTGGTATTCGCCTAAATATAAAGGCGTATATTTTTCCCTGATCTTAAGGCCTTTGATCCCGCCTAACCAGGCGCCGCTATTGACTTTAATGAGCGCTGTGAGCCTTTGCGAAGCCATAAAAGAGAATACCGGCTTAGCGTGCCAGATAAAGTGGCCAAACGACATACTGCTTCACAATAAGAAGGTAGGGGGCATCCTTACCGAATTAAACGGCGAAACCGACGTAAGCCGCTTCATGGTTATCGGCATCGGCATAAACGTCAATAATGACAAAAGGTCCATGCTTCCGCAGTCAACCTCATTAAAAGAGATCAAAAAACAGGATATAAGCCGCGTGGAATTACTGCAGGAAATCTTCCGCAGGCTGGAGTCGAATTACCTCGCCTTTCAGAAAAAAGGAAGCGCCTACATTACCGGGGAATGGCGGGAGTGGAACATCACGCTCGGCAGGAGAGTAAAAGTAACCTGCCATAAAGAGCATATCGAGGGGGAAGCCGTAGATATAGACGCGGACGGCGGCCTTCTCGTAAGGAATGATCCCGGTCTTATCCGCAAAGTCCTCGCCGGGGATGTCACTCACTGCCGCTGACGGTACGCTTGCCTTTTTCCTTGCCAAAGTAAACCCGATATAATAAAATAGTTGACGGTTCGACTAATGCTCTAACGTGATTCAAAGGATTGACAATGGACAAACAAGAATTGATCAGGCTCTCGCGGCTGCCTTTACTGGAGCTGATAGCCATGGCTGATGAGGCCAGGCGCGAGTTTCAAGGCTTGAACCTGGAATTATGCAGCATAATGAACGCCAAATCAGGAGCCTGCGGCGAGGACTGTAAGTTCTGCGCCCAGGCCGGCCGCCACGCGACGCGGATATCATCCTTCCCGTTGAAAAGTAAAGAAGAAATGATAGAGCGGGCCTGGCGCGCGAAGGACATAGGCGCTGAAAGGTTCGATATCGTTACCAGCGGGGATAACCTTTCGGAAAAAGAACTGAATGCCGTCGCGGAGGCGATCAGGGAAATAACCGGTAAAGTTAAAATAAAAATGTGCGCCTCTTTAGGCACGCTTGATAAAGACGCCTTTGAATTATTAAAAGATTCGGGGCTTTCCCGTTATCACCATAATATCGAAACCTCCCCGGGGTACTTCCCGCGCATTGTCACCACGCATACCTTCCAGCGGAGGATAGAAACCATCAAGCAGGCGAAAGCCGCCGGCTTGCAGGTTTGCAGCGGAGGCATAATCGGCATGGGGGAGAGCATGCAAGACAGGATAGAGATGGCCGCCTGCTTGAAAGAGCTGGACGTCGACTCCGTCCCGCTCAACGTGCTCGTCCCTATAAAAGGTACGCCTTTCGAGGATCTTAAGCCGCTTTCCTGCGAAGAGGCTGTCAGGACGATAGCGGTATTCCGGGTGATATTAAAAGATAAGATCATCAAAATAGCGGCGGGCAGGGAATCCATCCTCAAGGATTTTCAGGCGATGGCTTTTATGGCGGGGGCTAACGGCATGCTGATCGGCGGATATTTGACCATAAAGGGGCGGGAGGCCCACGAAGACCAGAAACTTGTTGAGGAAGTCAAGAGGGCATGGCGGAGATAAGGCAATTCCTCGAAAAAAGAAAAGCACAAGGCTTGTTGAGGGCCTTAAGCCCGGCGTCTATGCGGCGGGAAGGGAAAATTTATTTTGGCAAAAAGGAATTTGTCGATCTTTCCTCCAATGATTATCTGGGTTTATCGGGCCATCCCAGGATTATTGAAGCGGCAAGAAAAGCGCAGGATAAATTTGGGAACTCATCTTCCGGCTCGCGCCTTTTAAGCGGGGACTTGAACTTGCACCATGAGCTCGAAGAGTCCGTAGCCCGCTTCAAGAATAAAGAATCCGCCCTGGTTTTTAATTCCGGTTACCACGCGAATATAGGAGTATTAAGCTCCCTCTACGGAAAGGACGATTGTATATTTTCGGACCGTTTGAATCATGCCAGCATTGTCGACGGGGTTATTCTTTCCAGGGCGCGTTTTTTCCGTTTCCGGCATAATGACACCGCCCATCTTGAGTCGCTCCTCAACGAACAAAGAGGAAGGTTTAGAAAAGCGCTGATCGTTACCGAAAGCGTCTTCAGTATGGACGGCGATAAAGCGCCTTTAAAGGGATTAGTCCGGCTCAAAGATAAATATGATTGCTCGATGATGATCGATGAAGCGCACGCCACCGGAATATTCGGAAAGAACGGAAGCGGCCTGGCTGAGGAGGAAGGGCTGGCAGGTAAAATAGAGTTGATTATGGGGACTTTTGGCAAGGCGCTGGGCAGCTTCGGTGCTTACGTGGCTTCTTCGCGCGAGATAATCGAATATTTGATAAACACCTCCAGGAGCTTTATTTATTCCACGGCGCTTCCTCCCGCGGTAATCGCGTCGGATTTAGCTTCCATAGGATTAATAGAGCAAGAGCCCTTTCGCAGGTTAAAACTCTTGGAATCGGCGGCAAACCTGCGCGGCGCATTAAAGGAGAAGGGATTTGACGTCAAGGGGGAGTCCCAGATCGTCCCCTTGATCACCGGCGATAACTTAAGGACCGTAAAATTGGCCAAAAGGCTTCAGGAAAAAGGCTACTGGGTATTACCCATCAGGCCTCCGACTGTCCCTCAAGGGGAAGGCCGGCTCAGGTTTTCATTATCCTTTTGCCATAATAAAGATACTTTAGAGAGGCTTATCGATGATATCTCAGGAATCGAAGTTTGAATTAATTGACCGGGGTTTTGACAGAAAGATACTTCTCATACCCGGATGGGCGGTGGATTACCGGGTTTTTGGCGGCCTGGAATTAGGTTATAACTATTTATTGCCTACCGAACTAAATCCTCTTGATTTTGAAAGCGCGTTGAGCGGCGCATTGGAAAAAGAAAATACCGGGAAGATCTCGCTTTTGGGCTGGTCAATGGGCGGGTTTCTGGCTTCGGATTTTGCCTCTAAGAACCCGGATAAGGTAGACGAGCTTATACTGGCGGGCATACGCAGGAAATACAGCCCGGAATTATTGAACGAGGTGAAGCGTTTAGTTACCCAGAATAAAAGGGCGTTCCTTTACAAGCTCTATCTCAATTCTTTTTCAGAAACGGACCAGGAAGGCCTGAAGTGGTTCAGGGAGCATTTATTGGATATATATGTCAATGAATTGGATTTAGACGTGCTTCTATCGGGGCTGGATTATCTCTCTAAAGCCGAAATTAACCCCGCCTCGCTGGGGAAGATCAAAAAGATAAAGATAATCCATGGAGAAGAAGATAAGATCGCTTCGCTTGATGAGGCGTTAAAGGTCAAGTCGGAATTGCCTCAGGCGGAATTTATCGCCTTGCGGAAAATGGGGCACTTCCTGTTTTTGAACCGGCAGTTTACGAAAAGCCTAAGTAATGAATAAGGAAATAATCGCCAGGAATTTTTCCAGATACGCGCATCTTTATGACAGGTTCGCCGATATCCAGAAGAGGGCTGCTTTGGAAATTATAGGCGGCATGGAAAATGACGGTTTTAGCGACATTCTGGAGATAGGATGCGGCACAGGGAATTACACTTTACTTTTGCGCGATAAATTCAAGGAAGCCAGCCTTACCGCGGTAGATATATCCCCAAGGATGATCGATATCGCCCGGGATAAGCTGGGAGGCAAGAGGATAAATTTTCTCGCGGCTGACGCGGAAGTGAAGGATCTGACCGCCGAAAAATATGACCTTATTACTTCCAATGCCTGTTTCCAATGGTTTGAGGACCTCGGGAAGGCCATACAGACCTACAGGCTAATGCTTAAAGAAAAAGGCACGATCTTATTTTCCATTTTCGGGCCGCTTACCTTTTGGGAATTAAACGCGGCTTTAGGGGAAACGATGAAAAGGAATATTCCGGCAGAGAAGTTTTTAAATAAAGATAAGATAATCGAAATTCTCAGGGAGAATTTCCGCAGCGCGGGTATAGAGGAGGCGGTATATGAGGAATCATTCGCCAGCCTGCGGGACCTATTAATGAAAATAAAATACAGCGGCATAAATGGCGGCGGCTTGGCGGGAAAAGTCCAGTTTAGCCGGAGAAGCTTGAGGGATTTGGAAAGGACATATTTGGATAAATTTCAAAGGATGAAGGCGACCTATCAAGTCTTCTTTTGCCGCGGGCAGGCAGGATGAAAAGTGTATTCATTACCGGCACCGATACGGGCGTAGGCAAGACAACGGTTACGGCGTTGTTAGGCAGGTATCTTGCCGATAAAGGTTATAAAGCCGCAACCCAAAAATGGATTGAAACCGGGTGCAGGGAAAAATTGGAAGGAACGCCTGCCGCGCCGTACAGGTTCAGGGTTCCTTGTTCTCCGCATTTGGCCTCCGGGATAGAGAAAAGATCGATCGATCCGGATAAGATCGTAAAGAGCTTCAGGTCTTTGGCGGGAAAAAACGACTTTGTTATCGTGGAAGGGATAGGCGGAGCTCTGGTGCCTTTCAATGAAAAAGATCTGGTGATAGATATCGCGGTGAGGTTGAAATTGCCGGTATTGGTAGTCGCGCAGAATAAATTGGGCGCGATCAACCATACCTTATTGACCGTCGAGGCCCTGAGAAAAAGAAAGCTGAATATTATGGGAATAATTTTTAATGATATAAAGGGAGAAGACAGCCGGATAGCCAGGGATAATCCTTCGATCATCAGGTCTTTAACCGCAGAAAGGGTTCTTGGGATCTTGCCTTGGACAAAGGATTGGGAGAAATTATACGGAAGCTTTTGTAATATAGGAGATAAGATATTAAGCGGATTTATCGATGCCGCAACTCTTTATAAGCCAAAGAGTTATAAGCTAAGGGAGCGTCCCTGATATGGAGGATATTCGATGGATTTACTGAAAAAAGACGCTGAATTCATCTGGCATCCTTACACGCAAATGAAGGATTGCCGTAAATTCCCTCCCATATTGATAAACAGGGCAAAAGGGGTAAAGCTTTACGATAAGCAGGGGAATTTTTATTATGATACCATATCCAGCTGGTGGTGTAATGTGCACGGCCACAATCATCCGAAAATAAAATCCGCGGTTAAAAAACAATTCGACGCGCTGGAGCATGTGGTTTTTGCCGGTTTTACCCATGAGCCCGCCATACTCCTCGCTGAGAAACTTATCTCGATCGCACCCGGAAAATTAAAAAAGATATTTTTTTCAGACAATGGATCTACGTCAGTTGAAGTAGCGCTTAAAATGTCGTATCAATATTGGCAGAATACAGGTAAGGCCAAAAAGAAAAACTTTATTTCCCTGGACTACGGATATCATGGGGATACTATCGGCACTATGAGCGTCAGCGGGGTGGACCTTTTTAATAAAGTGTTCTCGCCTTTATTCTTCGAGTCTTTTAAAGCGCCTTCCCCGTATTGTTATCGCTGCCCCATGGGTAAGGACATTTCCCATTGCGGTATGGATTGCGTAAACGCGCTGGAGAGATTGCTGATAAAAAGATCGGATACTATCTGCGGGATCATCCTTGAGCCGATGGTCCTTGCCGCGGGAGGGATGATCGTGTATCCGAAAGAGTACCTATCGAGGGCAGCGGCGTTGGCCCGCAAATACGATGTCCACCTTATACTGGACGAGGTAGCCACGGGTTTCGGCAGGACGGGTAAGATGTTCGCCTGCGAACACGCGGATAATATAGAACCAGACCTGTTTTGCCTTTCCAAAGGCATAACCGGAGGCTGCCTGCCTTTAGGGGCCACGCTTACGACAAAAAAGATATTCAACGCCTTTTACGCGGATTATAAGAAAAAAAAGACTTTCTTTCACGGCCATACCTATACCGCGAATCCTTTAGCCTGTTCCGCCGGGGTAGCCAGCTTGGAAGTTTTCAGAGAAGAAAAAACATTAGATAGAATGAAGGAAATGATCCCTTTATTTCACAGGGGTATGGAGAAATTCCGTGATCTGACGCTGGCGGGAGATGTAAGATATCTAGGTATGCTCGGCGCCGTGGAATTAGTCAAGGATAAGCCTTCCAAAAAGGGTTTTCCTTTCGAAAAGCGGATAGGGCTGGAAGTTTATAAGAGGGGATTAAGGAAGAATATTGTGTTAAGGCCGCTGGGAAACGTCATTTATCTGTTCCTGCCGCTTTGCATAAGAAAAAAAGAACTTGAAGAAATACTGGACAGGACATACGCGATAATTAGGGACAGCGACTATTTTTTAAATAAATGAAAAATAGTCGCTGTCCCTATTAAATTGCCCCTATTAAATTATGGAAAGAGTAGTCGTGGCCATGAGCGGAGGCGTGGATTCATCTGTTGCCGCGGCCCTTTTAAAAGACAAGGGTTACGAGGTTATCGGGATCACTATGTGTTTTAACCTTCCGGATTCTTTCGGGAAAAGGCCTTCGTGCTGCGGCTTGCAAGGAATTGATGACGCCAAAAAGGTCGCGCGCAAACTGGGGATCAGGCATTATGTATTGAATTTTCAGAAGGCCTTGCAGGAGAAAGTGATCAGTGAATTCCGGGACGAATATTTGCGCGGGCGCACGCCTAATCCCTGCGTAAGATGCAACCAGTTCATAAAGTTTGACGCCTTGCTAAAGAAGGCGCTGGCCCTGGGCGCTGAATATCTGGCAACCGGGCATTACGCCAGAGTAAAGAAGGGGCTAAGGACAAAAGGAAGCAAGCGGGCAAGTTATATCCTGAAAAAGGCGAAAGATAAGAAAAAGGATCAATCCTATTTTTTGTACCGTTTAAATCAGAACCAGCTCAGGCATACGCTTTTCCCGCTGGGAAATTATACTAAAGACGAGGTAAGAAAAATGGCTAAAGGTTTTGGCTTATCGGTGGCAGATAAGCTAGCCAGCCAGGAGATATGTTTTCTCCCCGGGAACGATTACCGCGCGTTTTTAAGGGCTATTAAAAAGGGGATCAAGCCCGGAGATATAGTCGACAGCGAGAATAATGTGTTGGGCAGGCATAAGGGTATCCCTTTCTATACTATCGGCCAGCGCGAAGGGTTAGGCATCGCTATGGGTTATCCGGTATACGTGATCAAAATAGACCCTAAAAATGACCGCATAACCGTAGGCGGAAAAGGAGAGGTTTACGCCAGGGAATTCCTGGTTACAGACATACACCTGGCTTTACCGGTCCTAAAAAAGAGAATTGCCCTAAAGGTAAGGATAAGGTATAATCATCCAGAAGCGGCGGCAGAGGCTGAATTTTTGGGGAACAAAGCGAAAATTTCGTTTAAATCGCCGCAGTTTGCCGTAACCCCGGGCCAGTCAGCTGTCTTTTATGACAAAGGATCGGTATTAGGAGGCGGTATTATTGACGAGGTCTTAAAATGATGAATAAGAAGTTTTCCGACGAATTGCTAAGCAAGATCGTCGCGCTTAAAAAACAACGCAACGCCATAATCCTGGCGCATAACTATCAGCTTCCCGAGGTCCAGGACGCAGCTGATTTTCACGGGGATTCCCTGGAATTGAGCCGCGCGGCGGCAAAGACCGACGCCGAAGTGATCGTTTTCTGCGGAGTGCACTTTATGGCGGAGACGGCTTCTATCCTCTGTCCCCAGAAAAAAGTGATCATGCCCGACTTATCCGCCGGATGCCCGATGGCGAACATGATGTCTGCCGCGCAACTCAGGGATTTAAAGAAGGCGCACCCAAACGCGGCGGTGGTTGGTTATGTCAACACTTCCGCTGAGGTTAAAGCCGAATTGGACGTATGTTGTACTTCCACCAACGCGGTAGCGGTGGTCAATGCCCTTAAAGACAAGGAAGAGATCATCTTTGTCCCGGATAAATACCTGGCGGACTACGTGTCAAAAGTAACAGGCAGGCAGCTTATTTCCTGGAACGGTTTCTGCCCCACCCACATAAAGATCCTGCCCGAAGATATCAAGCGCGAAAGAAGATTCCATCCCTTCGCCAAAGTAATGGTGCATCCGGAGTGCCTGCCGCAGGTAGTCTCGATAGCTGACGCCGTTCTTTCCACGAGCAGGATGTGTAAATTCGCCAAGGAAAGCGACGTAAAAGAGTTCATCGTCGGCACAGAAGTGGGTTTAATATACCGCTTGAAGCAGGATAACCCCAAGAAAGAATTTTATCCCGCTTCCGAGAGGGCGGTCTGCCCGAATATGAAGCGCACCACCCAGGAGAAAATTCTCTGGGCTTTGGAAGAGCTCAAAGAAGAAGTGAGGGTTTCTGATGACATCCGGGCGCGTTCGAAGAAAGCCATAGACAGGATGCTCGAGATAGTTTAAGTGAATATCCCCATCGTCTTCGAAGATGAATGGCTTTTGGTATTGAATAAACCTTCCGGACTGCTTACCGTACCCACCCCCAAAATGGAATCCCGCACACTGAGCAGTATCCTTAATGATGACCTGAAAGAAAGAGGCATCGCCTACCGCTTATATCCCTGCCACCGCCTGGACCGGGAAACATCAGGCCTGATCATTTACGCTAAAGGAAAATCCATACAGAAAAAAATGATGGATGAATTCAGGGGGAAAACGATAAAAAAAACATACATCGCTTTCTTACGCGAAAGCCCCCCCAAAGATAAAGGGAGGATCGTTTGTCCCATAGAAGGCCAAAACGCGCTTACCGAATACAGGGTTATCGAAAAGCGCAAAGGCTTCAGCGTGGCTGAAGCGATGCCGTTGACCGGCAGGACCAATCAGATAAGGATACATTTTAAACAGATAGGGCATCCTTTGATAGGCGAGTCAAAATTCGCCTTCCGGAGGGATTTTAAGATCAAGGCAAAGCGCGCCATGCTGCATGCTAAAAAACTGGAGTTTATCCATCCAGTAACGCGTAAATTGTTATCTCTTAAGTCGCCTTTGCCGACTGATATGCTGGATTTTCTAAAAAGACATGAAAATTAATTCCGGGAAAACGAAAAGGGGATTTTTGATATTTTCCTGGGCTCTGTATGACCTGGCGAACCAGTTTTTTGCCCTGAATATCGTAAGCCTGTATTTTGTGCGCTGGATAACCCTTGAGATGGGGGCTCCGGAGATTTTTTACAGCATAGCGTTCGGAGTGTCTACGCTTTTCGTGGCTTTAGCGGGCCCAATCCTCGGGACGATCTCAGACATGACAGGCAGGCGCAGGTTCTTTCTGGTGAGCCTTACCCTTTTATCCGTCCTTTTTACCATGATGCTGGGTATGTATCAAAACATCATATACGCTTTATTGATATTTATCATAGCCAATTTCGGATGCCAGACGGCGATCGTTTTCTATAATGCCATTCTTGTAAATATCACTCCCCGGCGCAGGGTCGGGCTGGTATCGGGATTCGGCAAGACCATGGGATATACGGGGGCCATAGCGGCGTTATACCTCATAAAGCCGTTCGTTTTAAAGAGCGGATACCGGGCTACATTTTTTCCCACCGGGGTCTTATTTTTGCTCTTCGCTTTACCCTGCATGCTTTTTATAAAAGATAGGCCGCCCACTCAGGCGCTGGCGTGGAGTTATTTCGGGAAGAAAAAATTAGCCGAGATCTTTTCGATCCTGAAAACAACCGCGTTTGATACATATAAATTCCCGGGGCTTTTGGATTTTCTGAAGGCCTCATTTTGCGGTTTGTGCGCGGTGAACGCGGTCATTCTGTTTATGTCGATATATGCCACGCGCGCCTTTGGTTTAAATGAGGCCGGGGTGATCGCTTTGGTTTCTTACTCGACGCTCTTTGCCATCGGCGGAAGCTTCCTCTCCGGTTTCATCAGCGACTATTTCGGCCACAAACGCAGCCTGATAGCGGTATTTATCCTGTGGGGTATTTCTTTTACGCTGGGGGCGTTTGTCAGGGATCCGCGCTGGTATTTGGCCATAGGCGCGCTGACCGGCGCCTCTTTGGGTTCGACATGGGTGGTTTCGCGCGCCATGGCAATAAATATCGTGCCCGCGCACAAGGTAGGAGAAGTATTCGGGCTCTTTAACCTTGTGGGTTACTTTTCGGCTATCATAGGCGCTTTCTTCTGGGGAGCGATCATCTTTTTCCTTTCCCGTTTCGGCGAATCAGGGTACCGCATCGCGCTTGTCAGTTTAAATCTGTTCCTTGTCCTGGGGGTTCTCTTCCTTTTGCGCATACCTGAAGATAGAAAAAAACCGGATGAGCCATGAATAAAACATTAACGATCCCCGCCATCTTTAATGAAGTCGCTTCCAAGTTTTCCGATAAGACAGCCCTGAAGATCAAGCGCGACGGAGATTGGTTCAAACTTAGATACAGCCAGGTCAGGGAAAACGCCTTAAAAGTAGCGGCGTTCCTGATTAAGGAAGGTTGCAGGAAGAATGACGCCGCCTGCATTATTCTAGAAAATTGTCCGGAATGGCCGGTGATTTATCTGGGTATCGTCTACGCGGGCTTGACCTGCGTCCCCCTTGACGCGCACTTAACCGGCCAGGAAGTAAAAAGCCTTGCCGCCGATAGCGGGGCAAAGATATTATTTTGCTCACGCGAGATATATTCAAGTAAAATTGAAAAAAATATCGGAGACGATAGAATTAAGCCCTTTGTCCTGGAAAACTTTTCCGATATAGAAAACATCACGGCTCCGCCGGCCTTTTTGCCGGAGGTCGATCCGGATGATATAGCCTCTTTAATTTATACCTCAGGAACTACCGCGCTTCCCAAAGGGGTCCTATTAAGCCACAATAACATATGCTCAAACGCCATGAGCCTTCTAAAACTGGATATCTGCCTGGAATCGGATAGCACGCTTTCCATTCTGCCGTTACATCATACTTACGCCTTTATGGTTGCCTTGGTCGTGCCTCTTTTCTTAGGGGCGACAGTCACATATTGCCCCAGTTTTAAGGCTGAAGACATAAGCCGGACCATAAGAGAAGGCCGGATCTCTATTTTTCCGGGCGTGCCGCAGCTTTTTTCCATGCTGCATAAAGCAATATCCGAACGCGTGAAGAAAATCCCTCGCGTCCTCCTATTCTTTTTATTGCCTTTTATCCGGCCAAAGATACGCCAGGAGCTCGGTAACAGCTTGAGGCTTTTGGTCAGCGGCGGAGCAAGGCTTGACCCGCGAACCGGCCGCGGCTTATCGCGCTTACTTGGCATCAAGATGGTCGAGGGCTACGGCTTGACGGAAACTTCTCCTGTCGTGACTTTAAACCCGGTCAAGAAAATAAAATTCGGCTCTGTGGGCTTACCTATTCCGGATGTCCAGATCAGGATTTTGAACCCGGATAGATCGGGAGTGGGGCAGGTGCTGATCAAGGGCCCGAATGTAATGCGCGGATATTTTAAGCATCCTGAATGGAGCCGGGCTGTGATAAAAGACGGCTGGTTTTATTCCGGGGACCTGGGCTATATCGACGCGGAGGGCTACCTTTTCCTTGTCGGCCGGGAGAAGGACGTGATCGTATTGAGTTCAGGGAAGAATATTTATCCTGAGGAATTGGAAGAATATTACGGTAAGAGCCCGTTCATAAAGGAAATTTGTATTATGGACGTAAAGCAGGAGCGGTTCGGCCAATTGATCGATACCCTTCAGGCGGTAGTGGTCCCGGACCTGGAATATTTCAAGCGCAAGAAAATGTCTGATGTGCAGGGAAAGATCCGCTGGGAACTGGAAAACCTCGCCAGCGCCCTGCCCTCCCACAACCACATTATGGGGTTTATCCTCACCAAGGATGAATTGCCGCGGACGGCACTGAGGAAGATCAAAAGATATAAGGTTAAGGAGAAATATTTTTCCAGAGGAGAACCCAACGGGAAACCCAATGGCGAAGGCCGCCTTGAAGCCGCGCAGGAGGCGGTTTTTTCCGAAGAAGACGCCAGGCTCCTGGATAAAGAGGTCGCCAGAAAGACCATTGATTATATTTCCAGAGAGATAAAAAGACCAGTAAATCTCAACAGTCATCTTGAGATAGACCTGGGAATAGATTCCTTGACCAAGGTGGACCTGGCGCTGGGGCTGGAAGAACTTTTTAAGGTCAAACTCCCTGAAGAATTATTCTATAGCATCTCCACCATCAAAGAACTTATTATAAAGCTCTCCGAAATAACCGGCGAAGGCCGGCATAAAGCCGATGAAACACGAAAAACCTGGAGCCAGATCCTTTCCAAGCCTTCGGATAAGAAATTACAGGCGGAGCCGCGTTTCGCGGATAAGTTATTCACCCTCGCGTGCAAAATTTCATTTACAATTATTTTAAAAGTCTTTTGGCTGTTGAAGGTAAAAGGGAGGGATAATCTGCCCGCATCCGGGCCTTATCTGGTTTGCCCCAACCACGCCAGCTATTTAGACGGATTTTTTGTTTTTATCGGCCTTTCCCGCAGGCTTACTGACCTATTCTTCCTGGGTTATAGCGACATTCTGGAACATCCCCTTTTAAAATGGGCGATCAAGCCGGCAAGGCTTATCCCGATCGACCCAAATACAAACTTAACAGACGCCATGCAGGCGGTATCTTATCTGCTTTCACAGGGGAAGATCGTTTGTATCTTTCCCGAAGGAAGGCGCTCTATAAATGAGAACATAGGAAAGTTCAAAAAAGGAATAGGGATATTGATCAGGGAGCTGAATATTCCCGTCGTTCCGGCCTATATTAAAGGTTCGTATAAGTCTTGGCCCAGGACGAAGCGGTTCCCGCGTTTTTATCCGGTAAAGGTAATTTTCGGGCGGCCGAAGACAGCGAAAGACCTGTTAGAAGGAAAGGCCGGCAAAGACGATTATGAGACCATTGCGGCTAATTTAAGGGAAGAGGTCATAGGATTGGCGGATCCACAAAATTTACAGAAAGTAGACTCAAACCATTGACAAATTTCGGCTTAGTAGTAGAATGCTGACAAATTAAGAGATTGTTCTTGGTTATTTATTAAAACTCAGAAAGGATCCAATGTCTGAGATAAAAGCCAAGGAAATAAGAACAAAACTCAGGGTCATATTTATGACCCTATTTTTTTGCCTGTTTAGTAAGCTTGCATTTGCAGAAACCACAGCCAGTATATCCGTATCCGGAAGCAGAGGCGTCATTGATATTTCAACATCCACTTTTTTTTCTGTGGACCCGGATACCGGAAGGACCGGCGGGACTGTAGCCATATACAGGGACAGTTCCAAGATCTACGAAGCCTCTACTACAAAATATCCCTCTTGGGCTTATTCTTTTAGATACAGCACGATAGAGTTTATTGATGGCTCCCATACTTTTTCGGTCGTCGCTACTTCGTGGGACGGCTCCTCTGCTTCAGATTCGCAAGCAATTCAGACAGATAATTCCCCCCGAATAAATATAATCTCTCCGCAAGGCGAAACGCGAGGAGTAGTAGACGTTAACATATCCTACAGCTACCCAAGCAGTCATAACACTTCTCCCAATATGTACCTTGATTTATACACAAATCCCGCTAATCCGAATCCAAGCTATACCATGTATCTTGCCCTGAGCAATACCGCTGAAACGCAAGGAAACTGGATTCTTAAAATCGATACCACTGCTTGGAGAGACGGGGCCAGGACCATAAGGGCTGTTACCAGGAATATCAGAAACGCGGTGACTGCCACCTCGGATGTCGTGAGTAATAACACCCCTTATGTCATTTTATCTCCCGGAGACGGAAAAATAACGAGAGGGATAATTCCCGTCAATGTAACTTACAGCTTTCCCAGCACTGCTTCAGCTGTAGGTATTCCCAATGCATATTTGACTTTTTATATCGATAATGTCGCGAAAAGCGCATATTGGTTCGCTTTAAGCGATACTTCCGAGACTACGGGCATTTGGAGCTTTAATATAGATACGAGTAATTGGGCGGAAGGCAGCGCTCATACTTTAAAAATTACAACACTGACGCACCCCAACCAGGCTATCATGGTCTCGAATGTAATAGTCGCAAAGAAAACTACCGAAGTCCCGCTCACCCGTCTTCTTTCCAAGGATAAGGGCACGGTTGTGGGCGAGCCAATCAATGTGGCTACCGGCAATATGTTCACTTCGCAAACCGATATCCTCATTCCTGGCCGCGAGATCCCGCTTGAGCTCTCCCGCACCTATAACAGCCAGGATGACTTTGGAGGGCAATTCGGTTATGGCTGGCGCTCTAATTTTGATATCGTTTTAACCGATGAATCCGACCGGGTCATTGAGGTGGATGAAACAGGGGTCTATACCATTTACGATAAGGATTCCGATGGAACCTATAAACCCTCAGCCGGGAAATATTCTGTTTTAACCAAGAATCCCGAAGGAACCTATACGATATTAAGGAAGAGCGGCCGTAAACTCTACTTTGACAGCCAGGGTTGGCTTATAAAAATAGGAGGCAGGAACGGGAACTTTATCAATATCCTGCGCGACTCCAACGGCACGATAACAGAGATCAGCGACGCCTCAACCAGGAAATTATTATTTACCGCTGACAGCCAGGGAAGGATTGTCCGGGTAACTGACCAGCAGGAAAGAACCTTTAAATACGAATATGACACAAACGGCGATCTCATCAAAACCATTGACCCCTTAAATCAGGAGACTCTTTATCAATACGATAGTAATCACAACCTCATCCGGCAAACCGATGCCAATAGCCATTCGTTATACTTTGAATACGATTCCTCTGATCGCGCCTATCATTCCTGGCAGGATGAGCATAATAATGAGGTGACTTTATCCTTTGACCCGGAAAATAAGACTACCATTACAACCGATTCTTTAGGCAATGCTACTAAATACGAATATGACGATTACGGCTTAGTTACCAAAATCACCGACAGCCAGAATAAGGTCCAGAGTTTTATCTGGGATAGCGACTTAAATAAAACCGCATCCACTGACCAGAATGGGAACACCGCTCTTTTCACCTATGACTCAAGGGGCAACCTCTTGACCGTAAAAGACCCGCTCAATAACACCGCCGCCTTTACCTATGAGCCGGATTTTGACCTGGTAAGCTCTATTACGGATGCCCTGGGAGCTGTCACGCAGTATACCTACGATGCCAGAGGTAATTTAATTAAAATAAAAGACGCCCTGGATAATGCCACTGACTGCATTTACAATGTGCAAGGAGACCTTATCCAGCTAAAAGACGCGAACAATAATATTACTAATTTTACCTATGATGCTTTTGGCAATCTCGCCCAGGCAGTTGATGCCCTGAATAACCCTACAAGCTTTACTTATGATATACTTGGCAACCTCGTTCGGACTACGGATGCCGTAGGCAACGCTACTCAATTTACCTACGATGCGTTAAACCGGCTTATCCGGATAACTTACCCGGATAATTCCCAGGCAGCCAGGGCTTATGATCCCGTAGGTAATTTGATAACCTCTACTGATCCTAACAACCAAATCACCAGCTATGCCTATGATACAGTCAACCGCCTCATCCAGGTAACCGATCCTCAAGGCAATATTACTCAATGTGCTTATGACAGCGAAGGAAACCGCACCTCTGCCGTTGATGCCGCGGGAAACGTTCAGAGGTATTTCTACGATAGTTTAAACCGGCCAATCCGCACCCTTGATGCTTTAAATAACCAGGCCAATTTTGTTTACGACCCTGCGGGAAATCTTATTTCCCGGACCGATGCCAATGGCAATACCATAAACTATACCTATGATTCCCTGAACCGTCTGCTCAAAAAACAATACCCGGATTCAACCGAGGAGGCTTTCGACTATGATCCCCGGGGAAATATGCTCAGCTGTTCTGATCCTGAGATCTCCTATAATTTGAGCTATGACGCGTTAGGCAGGCTAATCGATCTAACCGATTCGAATAACGCGAAGCTTTCCTACGCCTATGATCCCGTGGGAAATAAGATCAAAACGACCACTCCCGAAGACAGAACTATCAGTTACTATTACGACGGATTAAATCAGCTGGCTTCTCTTGTGGATATCTACGGAAAATCCACCACCTATACCTATGACAGCTTGGGCAGGAGGATAAAAACCACGCTTCCTAACTCAACTACCGCATCCTATACTTATGATGCCTTAAGCCGGCTGCTTAGTTTAACCAATAAAACCAGCTCAGGCGCGATCATCTCAAGCTATACCTATACTTATGATAGTGTGGGTAATCGCCTCACCAGAGTAGAGCCGCATTTAAAGACCTCCTATGCCTACGATGATCTATATCAGCTTACCCAAAGCTCCTTCACCAGGCTTAAAGGCCACAAAAGCGATATAGAGGAAGATCTCGAGGAGGATGACGATGAAGATGATGACGAAGAAGAAAAAGACAGCCGCAAAGAGCCAAAAGAACGCTTGACTGAAGCCTATACCTATGATGTTCTGGGCAATCGTCTCACCTCCTTGAAAGATACCTACACTTATAATCCCCTGAATCAGCTCTTGGCCACAGATAAATATGCCTACGAATACGACCATAACGGCAATCTCATCCGTAAGACCGAGCTTGACGAAAACGAAGCCCCGGTTACCTTTAATTATGAATACGATTACGAGAACAGGTTAAAGCAGGTCCGGATCGAAAAAGAAGACGAAAGTAAGATAATCTCCTTTGGCTATGATCCTTTCGGAAGAAGAATAAGAAAAACAATACAAAAAGAAGATAAGACAGAGACCACAACCTACATATATGACAACGAGGATATCATCCTGGAATACCGCAGGGATGGTTCAAAGCCGTCCAAACAAGAAGTAGTCCGCTACACCCACGGTCCGGGCACGGATGAGCCGATTTCGATGGAGCGAAAGAAAAAACGCTTCTACTACCACTATGACGGCTTAGGCAGCGTCACTGAATTTACCAGCCAGAAACAAAAGACAGCTGAGCGCTACGAATATGACTCCTTTGGCAATCTCTACCGCCAAGGCAACCGCACCAAAAACACATACACCTTCACCGGCAGGGAATTCGATAAAGAAACCGGCCTCTACTACTACCGCAACCGTTACTATGATCCTAAAGTAGGCAGGTTCATTACCCAGGATCCATTGGGCATGGTCGACGGTCCGAATATGTATGCGTATGTCAGGAATAATCCAATTACTTTTGTAGATCCGTGGGGATGGTGTAAAAAAACTGGATGGTGGCCAAGATGGTTAAATTTAATTGTGCCTGGCTATAGAAATTATGGTGGTCCATCTAGAAGTGGGCCTTTGCTACCAGAAGACTTATTGGATGCTGCATTTCAAAGGCATGATATTGGTTATAGGGAAGGAAATTTAGATTTTGCTGATTTGCAATTATTAAATGATCTTTCTAATCTTCCGCCGGATCCTCGAAACTGGGGAGAAGGAGTAAATCCTATTTATGCTAGACTATACCGGAAAAGTGCATTTATTATTTTTGCGACTCGACAAACAATCCGACAAGGTACAAAAGAACTAGAACGATTAGAATATCTTGCAGTGTAAAGGAGGGATAAGAATGAAACTCAAAGATAATCAAATAATTAAAATATTTGTATTGTCGTTTCTCCTTATGGAATTTATGTTAATTAGTTTTTGCTTCGTTTCATGCGAAAATGCTCCTCTATTAATTCGCTTGATAATTATCTTATTAGTTATAATTTGTTGTTTATGCCTATTTTATTTTATTTTTAGATTTTTAATCTGGATTATAAAAAAAATTGTAATTGTGAAGAATAAATTAACACGATAAGAATAATAATGGAATTCCGGGGAGGTACCAATTCCGGGTAGAAGACGCTCTTTATAATTTTTTCTTGATTTCATTAGATATGAAATAATTCCTTCCGCCTTCTAATCAAATCTGCGATGAAAATAGAAATATCCAAAATCACCCCCTTAGGTAACCGTTTAACCTCCTTGAAAGATACCTACACTTATAATCCCCTGAATCAGCTCTTGGCCACAGATAAATATGCCTACGAATACGACCATAACGGCAATCTCATCCGTAAGACCGAGCTTGACGAAAACGAAGCCCCGGTTACCTTTAATTATGAATACGATTACGAGAACAGGTTAAAGCAGGTCCGGATCGAAAAAGAAGACGAAAGTAAGATAATCTCCTTTGGCTATGATCCTTTCGGAAGAAGAATAAGAAAAACAATACAAAAAGAAGATAAGACAGAGACCACAACCTACATATATGACAACGAGGATATCATCCTGGAATACCGCAGGGATGGTTCAAAGCCGTCCAAACAAGAAGTAGTCCGCTACACCCACGGTCCGGGCACGGATGAGCCGATTTCGATGGAGCGAAAGAAAAAACGCTTCTACTACCACTATGACGGCTTAGGCAGCGTCACTGAATTTACCAGCCAGAAACAAAAGACAGCTGAGCGCTACGAATATGACTCCTTTGGCAATCTCTACCGCCAAGGCAACCGCACCAAAAACACATACACCTTCACCGGCAGGGAATTCGATAAAGAAACCGGCCTCTACTACTACCGCAACCGTTACTACGACCCTGCGATCGGCCGCTTCATCACCCAGGACCCGCTGGGGATGGTCGATGGGCCGAATATGTATACGTATGTAAACAATAATCCGGTGAATTTTGTGGATCCGTGGGGATTGTGCGGGACAGATAAAAGTAAGCATTGGGGTCCAGAATGGTTAGAAAAATTAATTCCTGATTATGAAGGATATGGCGGGCCTGATAGAACAGATCTAACTTTTAAAACAAGACCAACAGATAGCATGGACGAGATATTTATGCAACATGATTTCTTATGGTTTAAGGGATATGGAAAACAAGCAGATACAATAATATTTTCTAATCTTGTTAATCTACCTTTAAATCCCTATAACTGGGAAAATAAACCGAGAAATCTTATTTGGGCTGTGTTATATCGTGAAAGCGCTATTATATATTTTGGATATAAGGAGATAATAAAAGGAGAAGCGAATGATAAAAAAACCAACTAGAGTTATTTTAATTTCAGGTCTAGGTTTAATTATTGGAATTTTTAATATTTTTGTATACTCTAATCATAATAGTCCGATTTTTCTTACTATCGGAGTTACATGTTTTATACTAAGTATAGGTTTATTTAAATTAAATAATTGGGCACGTATGCTGACTATAATTATGGCTAGCGTGTTCATTATAATTTATGGTGCATTGCTAATATATACATTTGCATATTACGAGCAACATCATGGGTTTGCCGGAATCGCTCTTATTTTTCACTTGCCTTTATTATTGCTATCCATTTGGTCTTTAGATTGTTTGAATAACCCAGGTATTAAAACATTATTTCATTGAAACAACCAATTATGGGAATTCTAGGGACACAATACTTATTTTAATTAAGTAATTGTGGAAAAATAACAAAAATAGCAAGGCGCTCTTTATAAGTCTTTCTCATCCGTTTAGGTATAAAATAATTCCTTCCATCGATTCTATTAAACTTTCATTAACCTTAAAGAAAGGGGGCGCTTCTATATTTCGCATCCTTTTCTCCAAACCAACCCTTTACTAATCCGTAAATTATTGTATAATACCTGCTAATATGAGCATAATCGTATTGGGAACAGTGGCATTGGACACGGTAAAGACGCCGTTTGGCAGCAAAAAGCATATGCTGGGCGGCTCTGCGGCGCATTTTTCCATGTCGGCGCGCCTGTTCGCCAAGGTGAATTTAGTCGCGATCATCGGAGAGGACTTTCCTCCTAAATATATCGAATTTCTGCGTAAAAAAGGCCTGATCCTGACTTCATTGATCAAGGAAAAGGGAAGGACTTTTAAATGGCAGGGGGAATACAGGGGAGACTTGAATACCGCCCTTACCTTAAATACAGAGCTGGGCGTGCTTTCGGCGTTCCGTCCTTGCATTTCCAAAGAACAGAGGAAGATAAAACATATTTTCCTGGCCAATGTTGACCCGGATATCCAGAGGCACCTGCTTTCCAGCATGCAGTCCCCGCAGCTGGTGGGGTTGGACAGCATGAACTACTGGATACACCATAAGCGTCAGGGGCTGGTACGCCTTTTAAAGAAGGTGGATATCTATGTCGCCAATGATCAGGAAGCCAGGGATCTATCGGGAGAAACGAACTTGATCAAAGCGGCTAAATGTTTATCCAGCTACGGCCCGAAGATGGTCCTGATCAAAAAAGGCGAGCACGGCGTAATTTTTTACACCGATAAATTCATCATCGCCATACCCGCCTACCCCACGGATAAAGTGATCGACCCGACGGGAGCCGGGGATACCTTTGCCGGAGGGTTTATGGGTTATTTGACCAAGGCAAGGAAGATAAATTCTGAAACACTTAAGCAGGCGATCGCCTTCGGCACGATCGCGGCTTCCTTCAATGTGGAGGGTTTCGGCCTGGAAAGGACTTCCAGGCTTAGTTTAAGCGAATTGGAGCGCAGGCTTTCCCGTTTCAGGGAGCTTGTTGTTTTTTAATAAACCGGAGAATGACATGCTAGAAGAGAAGATCTTTAATGATTACAAAGAAGCGATGAAGAATAAGGATACCTTAAAGAGTTCGGTCCTGAGTTTTCTGCGCGCCGCGATGATCAACTCCGCCATAGAGAAAAAGAAGAAGGCCCTGGATGATCCCGAGGTGGTAGCGGTGATAAAGAAACAGGTAAAACAGCGCCAGGATTCCATCGAACAGTTCCAAAAAGGCAACCGCCAGGACCTGGCGGACAAGGAAATAAGGGAATTAGAGGTGCTCAAGGCGTATTTGCCGGAAGAACTTCCCGAGGAAGAGGTCAAAAAGGTGGTCGAAGAGGCCATTTCTTTGACTTCTGCTTCAGGGATCAAAGATATGGGCCTGGTAATGAAGGAAGTTAACGCGAAGATAGCCGGCCGGGCAGACGGCAAGCTGGTAAGCGGGTTGGTCAGGGAACGGCTAATTTTCCTTGACAACAAAAAGTAATTGTAGTATTCTTGTAATTTCTAATAGTTTTTAGGGCTATTATGTGATTTTTTCACATATCCCGCCATAAATTCTTCTATAAAATCAATGGGTGCGATATATTATAGCGAATCCGGCCAGTTAAATTCCTTCTATAATGATTTAAAAAAGAAGTTCCGGGTTTTTTCGCCTGTAATAAAAGAGCAGAATTATACTAAGAAGACGGATTATTCTTTTCAAGACCTTCCTGAAGGAGAAACCCTCGTATACAATCCCTACCGCGCAGTTGAGCCCCTGAAATCTTTTTTTACATACCCACAAGAGAAAGCGGCGAAATACTTTAATCCCGATGAGCCTTCACCTGAATCCAAACAGGTGGTGATCTTTGGGGTTAAAAGCTGCGATATAGCCGGCCACAAGGTCCAGGATTTCATTTACCTGGAAGGAGTGGAAGTCGATGAGCAGTACCGGTTTAGGCGCGAGAATACAATATTCATTTCCAGCGACTGCACTGATTACAAGGAAGTCTGCCATTGCCTTGCCTGGGATATACTGCCTCATCCTACATGGGGCTTTGACCTGAATCTTTCTCCCCTAAATGAGGGGTATCTGGTGGAAGTCGGCTCCGAAAAAGGCGAGGGCCTGATAACGCGGTTTAAAGAGTATTTTGTCCTTGCCAAAGAGTCGCAAATAGCGGCGCGCAAAGTAAAAAGGGAGAACCTCATTAATCGCCTAAGTGCGGACCTTTTGCCGAAACGCCTGGTTAAAAAAGATACCGTCCAGAAGCTGATGAGGCAGGGATACGACCTGGATACATGGCAGCAGTTCATGCTGACCTGCGTTGAATGCGGCGGATGCAATTTGATCTGCGACACTTGCCATTGTTTCCTTTTAGCGGATAAAAAAGAAAAAAACAGCGTCAACAGCAAGCTCAAGCTCTGGGATTCCTGTTTATACGCCAATTACGCCAGGGTGGCCGGCGGGGCTAATCCCAATAAAAGAAGGGCGCAGAGGCTAAGGTTCCGTTTTACGAAAAAATTCGATTTCTTTGTGGATAATCTCGGCATGCAGGCCTGCTGCGGCTGCGGAAGGTGCATCGAGGTTTGCCCGGGAAAGATCGACATAAGGGAGGTCTTGAAGGACCTGGCCAAGAAACTTAATATAAATCAATGAAAAATATATACCAGCCTAAAGAGGCGATACTCGAAGATATAATTACGGAAAGCCCGACGATAAAAACCTTTGTCATAAGGCCGAAAGAGGCTTTTGAATTTAAGACCGGCCAGTTCATTGAATTGACGCTGCCCGGAGCGGGCGAGGCTCCTTTTACTCCGTCATCCGACCCGAATGTGAAGGATAAGATCGATGTGACCATTATGAACGTGGGGAAAGTCACCTCTCTTTTACACTCGAGCGGCAAGAATATACCCTTAGGGATACGCGGGCCGTTCGGGAAGGGATACCCCCTTGAGGATTTTAAAGGAAAAGATATTTTGATCGTTGGCGGAGGCGTGGGGCTGGCGCCTTTACGCTCTTTGCTTTTCAGCCTGTTTTCGAAGATCGACGATTATAATAAGGTTGTGCTGCGTTACGGGGCCAGGACCGCGAATGACATAATATATAAAGGGTCCATCCCCGAATGGGGCAAGAAGAAAAAGGTTGATGTGGTGACTACCGTTGACGTGGGGACACCGGATTGGAAGGGCAATGTCGGACTGGTGACCACGATATTAAAAGACCTGCCCGTAGATATGAAAAAGGCGATTTCGATCGTCTGCGGCCCTCCTATAATGATGAAATTCGTCACCTTAAAATTACTGGACATAGGTTTTAAGCCGAAAGACATATACCTTTCCATGGAGAAGAACATGTCCTGCGGGCTGGGTAAGTGCGGGCATTGCCGCCTTGGCAGTTATTTTATCTGCAGGGACGGCCCGGTATTCACTTATGAGCAGTTAAAGGATACTCGGGATATATGGGATTAAAATGAAACGTTTATTTGTTGATCTGGATATTTGCAATGAATGCGAAGAATGCCGGGTATGCTGCGATTATTTTTATCACCCGCAGAATAACGGAATCACGTCTCTGCGCGAGTACGCCACTTTTGCCACCATATGCCGTCATTGCGACGAGGCGCCGTGTGTCAACTCCTGTTATCATAACGCGCTTGAGCGCGCCGCGGACGGCCATATCAAGCGTTATAAGATGCGCTGCACAAGCTGTAAATCCTGTTCGGTGGCCTGCCCGTTCGGGATAATCTTCCAGGATTTTATACCGTACCTGGATTCAAAGTGCGATTATTGCGTCGGTGTTTCCGGCAAGCTTCCGAAGTGCGTCACCAGCTGCCCCCAGAAGGCGCTTGAGGTCAAGGAAGTAGAAGAGAGTGTCGAAAATAATATCTACTTTGTCGGAGAACACCTGGCGGTTCATTCGAGGAAATGGTTCAGAGAGGACCTGCACCCGAAGAAGAAATGAAATTATTATTTAATTATCTATTATTCCCGGGTTTTCTTTTCAGCGCCTGCGTGGGGCTGATCGCCGGCTGGGTGGACAGGAAAGTGACCGCGCGCATACAATGGCGGAAAGGGCCTCCCTGGTACCAGAATTTTGTGGATCTAATGAAATTATTGGGAAAGGAAACGATCATTCCGCAAGGGGCATCCCGGATGACATTTCTGTTAGCGCCATTCTTGGGATTGCTCAGCGCCGTCCTTGTAGCTACAATTCTAGGCGTTTCCCTGCGCATGCCTTTGGAAAGTTTCGCGGGGGATGTTATCGTGATCTTGTACCTTCTGACGATGCCTGCCGTATCTATGATCCTCGGAGGTTCCAGCTCACGCAACCCCCTGGCCTCGGTCGGGGCTTCGAGAGAAATGAAATTAGTGCTGGGTTATGAACTGCCATTCATATTATCCATACTCGCCGTGATCATTAGATCCGGAGGCAGCATACAACTGGGGCCTATTTTAAACCAGCAAATAAACTTTGGCTCAAATTTGGCCTCCTGGCCCGGGGCACTGGCATTTATCGCCGCCATATTTTGCATGCAGGCAAAATTGGGTTTCGTGCCTTTCGATGTCGCGGAAGCGGAACAAGAGATAATGGCCGGGGCGGTCATCGAATATTCAGGGCTGCCGCTGGCGGTCTTTAGATTGACAAAGGCGGTACTGTTATATACAATACCTTTATTTTTGATCGCCCTTTTCTGGGCGGGGAATTTATCATGGCTGGCGTTAACCGGAAAATACATCGCGGTATTAGTCATAATTATCCTGATAAAAAACACAAACCCGCGTTTGCGCATCGACCAGGCGATGAGGTTTTTTTGGGGGCCGGTCACGGCTCTGGCGGGTATTTCCGTAATATTGGCGTTGTTCGGGCTATAAGTTTTGAACTATGGACCTTAAATTAAAAGCTTTGACAAAATCGATCTGGGTCTTTCACGCCGCGACCTCTCCCTGCAATAACTGCGATATAGAGGTTTTGGACCTTCTCACTCCCAAGTATGACGTTGAGCGGTTGGGGATCGTCCTGGTAGGAAGCGTCAGGCACGCGGACGCGCTCTTGGTGACCGGCGTGCCAAATTATAAGACCAGGGAAAGATTAAAGAAGCTTTACGAACAAGCGCCAAAGCCCTGTGTGGTTGTGGCGATAGGAGGCTGCGCCTGCGGAAGGATAATCTTCCAGGATTCCTATAATTCCCCCTGTCCGGTAGACGAAGTGGTCCCCGTGGATGTTTATATCCCGGGATGCCCTCCTAAACCCCAGGCGATGATCGCCGGGATAGCCAAGTTGATAAAGAAAGTAAGAGGCGAAAAATAATGTCTGTGACAGAAAAGATAAAAGAAAGATTTGAAGGCAGGATAACAGATTGGCATGAGCATTCGGCGAGAAGGGCGTATTTTTCCATAAAACCTCCCGACATAAAGGAAGTCGCTAACTTTCTATTCAAGGAACTGGGTTTAAGGTTCGCCATTGCCACGGGCCAGGATACCCCGCAGGGCATAGAAATACTCTATCATTTTTCCGACGACAAGACCGGCCAGATCATCTCCGCGCGCGTTTTAATAGAAGACAAGAAGAAGCCCCAGATAGATTCCATCGCGCCTTTATTCGTGGCCGCGGAATGGATCGAGCGCGAGATGTGGGAGCTGCTAGGGATCAATTTTATCGGCCATCCAAACTTAAAAAGGCTGCTTCTGGCTGATGAATGGCCGGAAGGAAAGTACCCGTTGAGGCATAACCATGAGTCATAAAGTCATCATACCTATAGGGCCCTACCACCCCTTGCAGGAAGAGCCGGAATTCTTCCGGCTTTACACCGAGGGCGAGAAGGTCGTAGATATCGATATCGTTATCGGCTACATGCACCGCGGTATCGAGGAACTGGCGGAACATAAACATTTCGACCAGGTGGCGTTTCTGGTCGAACGGATATGCGGTATCTGTTCGTCAAGCCACCCTTACGCCTTTGTCCTGGCAGTTGAGGATATCATGGGAGGGGAGCAGAATGTTGTTCCTGAGAGGGCTCTTTACATCCGTACGATCGTCGATGAACTTCAAAGGCTGCACAGCCATCTCTTGTGGCTGGGTTTAGCGGGCCATTTTATCGGATACAATACCGTCTGGATGTGGGCCTGGAAGTACCGGGAACCGATATTGGAGGTATTTGAAATGATCTGCGGGAACCGTAACCACTACGCGATGAGCAAGATAGGAGGCGTGCGGCGGGATATAAGGGACATGGATATACCTGTGTTAAAGAAAACCATGGACGACCTGGTCCCGGCCGTGGATATGTTCAAGGGCGCGGTCATGGACGACCCGGTAATACAGGCGCGGCTTAAAGGGATAGGCGTATTGACCCGGGAGCAGGCTATAGAGTGGGCCGTAGTAGGGCCGACGGCCAGGGCCTCAGGAGTAAATATCGATATACGCAGGGATGATCCTTACGGGGTGTTCGACAAGATCGATTGGAACGTTATCGTCGAGAAAGACGGGGACGTATTTGCTAAGACTAAGGTGCGTATCCTGGAAATGTATGAGTCCATAAATATCATCCGTCAATGCTTAAGTAAGATGCCCAAAGGCGAGATCGACGCTAACATCAAGGACGTACCCCCCGGAGAAGGCATAGGCCGGGTGGAGGCGCCCAGGGGAGAATGTTTTCACTATGTAAAGAGCGACGGCACTAACAGGCCGATACGGCACAAGATACGGGCCCCCAGTTATATGAACGTGGCTTCAAATAAGGTGGCGGCGGTAGGCGGGACTATTTCGGACGCGGCGATCACGCTGGCCGCGGTAGACCCTTGTTACTGCTGCACGGAAAGACTGATCGTATTGGATAAGGCGACGGATAAGAAGCTTATGAACGGATGGGACCTGATCAGGCTTTCGCAGGAAAAAACCAAAAAGATGCAAGAGGGACGCTTATGACAGGACTTGACGATATTAAGGTAAAGATAGCGCAAATGTCCAAGATACCGCTGGAAATGTGGCGGCTTACCTTCCGTGTATTCATGGAGCAGGACACCGACCTTATTTTGCAGATACTGGAAAAGGAATCCGGCTTGAACAAGCTCGAGGAACAACTTACCTCTGAATTGATCACGCTTGGCAGATCCTCCGGTAAATCGGAGAAGTCGATAATTACCGTTTACGCCGACATTGTGGGGGACCTTGAGATAATCGGTGATTACTGCAAAGATATCCTGGAAAGGGTCCAGATAAAGATAGAAGAGAAGCTCCTTTTCAGCGATGACGCGGTGAAAGAATACAGCGACCTTTATCGCAAGACCGAAAAGGCCATGGAAGACCTTGCTTTTGCCCTGGAAAAAGAGGATTATTGCTTATTAAAGAGGCTGTTAAAGAATGACAAAGAAATAGATAAGCTGGTAAATGAATACCGCGGGCGGCATAACCAGCGGCTCATAGAAGGGGTGTGCACGCCCTTCGCCTGCAATATGTTTTTAAATATGCTGGATTTTACGGCGTCTGTTTATCATCATGTTGACAGCATCGCTGAAAAATTAGTCAGGTTGGAAAAATGAACCCGGCGCTAGGCGCGATATCATTACCTATACTCGGGGCTTTTATCATAAAAGCCTTTCCCAAAAAACATAAGCCTGGCCTTTCAGTTTTAACGCTTTTCGCCACATTCATACTCTGCCTTTTCGCTGTCCCGCCCGTGATCAAATTCAAGGAGATCATTTTCCAAAAATACTTTACCGATTGGTTCAGCCTGTCTTTTGTCATTGATGGTTTAAGCGTGTTCATGGCCGGTGTCTCTTCCTTTGTCGCCCTTCTTATCGGCCTTTATTCTTTGGAATATATGAAGGAATACGCCGATAAGGATGAATTTTATTTCTGGACGCTCATTTTCGTGGGCGCCATGATGGGCCTGGTTTTCTCCTCCAACCTGATCCTTATATACTGTTTCTGGGAGGTCACCGCGGTATGTTCCTGGAAACTCATCGGCTTTTACAGGAAGGAGAAAGACGCTAAGGCGGCGGATAGGGCGTTTTTAGTCACCTTTTTCGGCGCGTCATTAATGCTCTTGGGCATAGTTTTGATATATCTTGCCTATGGGACTTTGGAATTATCCAATCTAAAGACCCAGGCTATAGGCAATTTATTCGCGTTTTTGCTGCTGGGAGGTATCATTTCAAAATCAGCGCAGCTTCCCTTGCATACCTGGCTTCCCGACGCGGGAGTCGCCCCTACGCCTGTAACCGCGCTTTTACACGCGGCGGTATTGGTAAAGATAGGAGTTTATGTCTTCGCCAGGCTTTTTTATCTTACATTCATCCCTACTCCGGTTTTTTTAAATTCAGTTATAGCTCTTTGCGCGATAACCATAGTAGTTGCCGGAGGCGCGGCGCTGGTTGAGAGCAATATGAAGAGGATACTGGCTTACTCCACAGTAAGCCAGTTAGGTTATATCATCCTGGCCTTTTCTCTCGGGACGGACTTGGCTTTCAAAATGGCGATGTTGTATATCCTGGCGCACAGCCTGGCAAAAGCCGGCCTGTTTTTGTGCGCCGGCATAGTAGAGCATAAGACCGGCACCAAAGATATAAACGAGTTGGGCGGGCTTCTAAAGACCATGCCTTATACCGGCACCGCATACCTTTTATGCGCCTTTGCCATCATCGGCATCCCGCCGTTCCTTGGTTTCTGGCCTAAATTTATGACCGTGCTTTTTACCGTCCAACAGGGTCATCTGTGGGCGGGGATCCTTGCTATCGCCGGAGCTTTGTTCACTTTATTTTATCTTATGCGCTTATTTGACAGGGTATTCCTTGGAGAGGTAAAGATCAAAGCAGCTGAAGAAAGCCGCTCATTAATGGTAACGGTTGTTTTAGCGCTTGGTATCTCTTCTTTATTGCTGGGCCTCGGGATAAAGTTTCCCTTGAATTTTTTGCAGGCGGTGGTCAGATAATGGAAATGAATTTGCATATATTGGTTGGTTTACCCCTGGTTTGCGGATTTGTCCTTTTTTTATTCAGAAATGAGAGATTGAATAAGAACCTGGCATTATTGGTACTGTTGTTAGGTTTTATCTGGTCCATAAATGCGGCGATAAGGCCGGCGCCTCAAAAGGCGATCGAACTCATCGGTAATTACAGCCTTATATTAGGATCAAACAGGCTTTCCGGATTGATCATCATTTTTGTGAATCTCTTCGGGCTGCTTACATGCCTTTATTCAAGAGACATGGAGAATAAGGGGGCGTTCTTTTCTTATCTTGCTTGGTTGATAGGTTTTTCCAACCTGGCGCTTTTATCCGCTGATTTTATTACCTTTATCTTTTCCTGGGGCGCCACGCTCGCGCTGCTTTACGCGCTTTTAAATCTCGGATCCGGACGCAGCGCCAAAAAGGCTTTTTCTATTGTAGGGTTCGCCGATTTTTCCCTGATGCTCGGGGTATGCCTGTATATCGCCGTAACCAATAGCGCTGTCATGCCGCAGGGCCGCGGCTTGGCCCTGGACAACCCAATGGCCTGGTTTTCTTTTATCCTGATGCTTGTAGGCGCCTTTGCCAAGGCCGGATGCGCGCCGTTCCATACCTGGATAACCACGGCCGCGGAAGACGCGCCTGTGCCGGTAATGGCCATACTTCCCGGATCTCTGGATAAATTATTAGGTATATATCTGTTGGCGCGCGTCTCGGCGGATTTCTTCGTGCTCAATGGCGCGGCAATGGCGATATTGCTTCTTACGGGAGGCCTGACTATCATCTTCGCGGTAATGATGGCTTTGATACAGCATGATCTAAGGAAACTATTGTCCTTTCACGCTGTCAGCCAGGTAGGTTACATGGTCCTCGGGTTCGGCACCGGTAATGCCCTGGGTTTCGCGGGCGGAATATTCCATATGATAAACAACGCCGTTTATAAAAGCGGCTTATTTCTCGTAGGCGGAGCGGTGGAAAAGAGGAAAAAGACCTTCGAGCTGGAAGAGCTGGGAGGCCTGGCCGCGTATATGCCTTTGACCTTTATCTCCGGCCTGGTCTTTGCGTTATCCATATCCGGCATCCCTCCGTTGAACGGTTTCGCTTCCAAGTGGATGCTTTATCAGGGCGCGCTTTCGGGTATGTTTAACACCCCCAATTCCTGGCTGCGCCTTACCTTTCTTTTCGCCATTATCGCCGCCATGTTCGGCAGCGCCCTTACCTTGGCCAGTTTTATTAAATTCATCCATGCTATTTTCCTGGGGGAAGGCCGCGCCGAAAGAAAGGCGCAGCCTAAAGAGGTATCCTTTAGCATGGTGTTTCCTTTATTAATCCTGGCTTTGCTTTGCGTCCTTTTGGGCGTATTTCCCAAGTTATTCATTGGTAAACTCATTGAACCCTGGGTTGGGCAAGCGATCTCTTTTTCCGGCTCATGGGACAGTTTATTTGTCTTTATCTTTCTCGCGGCCGGCTTAGCGGCGGGAGCTATAGTGTATTTTACCTACGCGAGTAAGGGCACGAGGCAGGACGGCGCTTATACCGGGTGCGAGACCGCTCCTCCTGAGCCGTCGTATCCCGCTACTGAATTTTATAAGACTATTCAGTCCATGCCCCTGGCAGGGAAATTCTATGGATTAATGAAACAGGAAGCGCTGGATGTTTACAATATACTCTCCGGGATTTTGACTATCGCGGGGCGCTTGCTTTATATATTTATAGACCGCTTGATCTACGTTTTGACCAGCGCCGCCGGTTACAGCGTGCTGGGTTTAAGCTGGGTATTCAGGAAAATGCATTCGGGCGTTTTAGACCAGTATCTTGCCTGGAGCCTCGCGGGATTGCTCGCGATGTTTTTTATTTTAATGGCGAAATAACATGATAGAACTGCATATTGTATTGGTTTTGATGATCATCGGGGCGGTAGTGGCGACGGAGATCAATGACCTGCTTTCCAGCGTTATTGCCCTGGGGGCGGTAGGTTTCGGGCTTACCCTGGAATTCTTATTATTACGCGCTCCCGACCTCGCGATCACCCAGTTAGTAGTGGAGATATTATCAGTGATCATCCTGATCAGGGCGACAATAGGGACAAAAATCTGCTGTGATCCGATAAAGACCAGGGCCGCGTATTTTGTTTTCGCGGCACTTTTTACCGGGGCCTTCCTGGCGTTCAGTTACAGGGCGCTGGCGCAATTACCCGCTTTCGGGTCTCCTATCATGAAGATGGGCGCGCAGTATATACAGGAAGCAGCAGCGAAGACCGGCGCCGCGAATATTGTCTCATCAGTGATCTTGGATTTCAGGGCTTACGATACTTTGGGCGAAGCGACGATATTATTCACATCCGTGATAGGGGTTTTAGCCGTCTTACGCTTAGCGGGAAGGAATAAATGAAAGAAGCGGGGATGTCCTTAATCGTGAAACGGATCACCAAGATCACCGTAAGCCTGATATTTTTATACGGGGTATATATTGTCCTTCATGGGCATATCACTCCGGGAGGGGGGTTTGCCGGAGGCGTGATCATCGCGTTATCTTTTATCCATCTTGTGCTCGCTTTCGGAAAGGAAGCGGCATTAAAGAGGCTGAATGAAACAGCGGTGTCAGCGATCGAATCCTTAGGCGGGCTGCTCTTCTGGGGCATAGCCCTTTTGGGGCTTTTGGGCGGCGTCTTCTTTTTAAATATCCTGCCCAAAGGCCGGATTTTTCATCTATTCAGTTCGGGCACCATCGTCCTTTGCAATATAGCCATATTCCTTAAGGTAGGCGCCGGGCTTTTCGCGATCTTCATTGCCTTGGCGGCAATGCGGATGCCGGCGGAGAAAAAAGAAGGTAAAAAATGAGCATTTATATACTTTGCCTGATATTGTTTGCCGTGGGTTTATACTGCCTTTTGGTAAAAAGGAACCTGATCAAGAAGATAGTCGGTTTGGGCATAATGGAATACGCCGTTAACTTATTTTTTATACTTTTGGGTTACCGCCATAACGGCCAGGCGCCTATATTGGATAAAGAGCAGGCGATCGTCAATATGGTTGACCCGCTGCCCCAGGCGCTTATTCTTACGTCTATTGTTATCGGTTTAGGCGTAATGGCCTTGATGGTAGCGATCACCGTGCGCCTTTATGAGAAATACCGGACATTTGATATCGGCGAGATCCGCCGTTTAAAAGGATAAGGTCATGCTGCCTATTTTTGTGATTATACCGCTGGGATGCGCGTTCTTGATCCCTATCGCGTCTAAATGGCGAAAAGGCTCCGCGCAGATTTTGGCGAATCTCGCCGGAGGGCTCCTCTTATTATTCTCGATCAAGAGCATTTTCTGGTTAAAAACAGGGATAAAACTTTATTATCTCGGCGGGTGGAAACCGCCTTTCGGGATCGCCATGGCATTGGACGGGATGACCGTGCTCATGCTTATCGTAGTGAATTTGATCGGGTGTTTAGCCCTGGTATATTCGATAGATTACATAAAAAGGTATACTTCCCCCGCGCTTTATTACACTTTATTCTCTTTGCTGTTAGCCGGTTTAAACGGGGTAGTGGTCAGCGCGGATCTGTTCAACCTTTTCGTATTCCTTGAAATTACCTCTATCGCGAGCTACGCCCTGGTCGCTTTCGGAACAGAGGCGGAGGAATTGGAGGCTTCTTTCAAGTACCTGGTTTTAGGGAGCGTGGCTTCGATTCTGATCTTGCTGGCTATCGGCATGCTCCTGGGCAGCGTATCCACTCTGAACATGGCGGATATCAGCCGTTCCCTGGCCGCTTCTTCATCCTCATCAAAAGATATCATACTCTATTGCACGGCATTATTTATTATGGGTTTCGGATTAAAGACGGCCCTGGTGCCTTTCCACGCCTGGCTCCCCGACGCCCATCCCGCGGCTCCGGCGCCGATGTCAGCCATGCTTTCAGGCGTGGTGATAAAGACGATCGGCGTATATGCCCTTTGCAGGGTGGTCTTTAATATACTCGGCTTTACTCAGATGATTTCCTCCATATTCATATGGCTGGGCATAATCTCGATGCTGGTAGGCGTGCTGTTGGCCATAGGGCAGTGGGATTTTAAAAGATTGCTCGCTTACCATTCGATCAGCCAGATCGGTTATGTCATATTCGGCATAGGATTAGGGACTCCGTTAGGGATAATGGGGGGGCTGTTCCATCTCTTTAACCATTCTTTGTTCAAATCCCTTTTGTTCTTAAACGCCGGTTCCGTAGAATACTCGACGGGCACAAGGCAGTTGGAAAAATTAGGCGGGCTTTCGAAACAGATGCCTGTAACCAGCGCTACTTCATTGATCGCGTCTTTGTCGATCGCGGGCATACCTCCTTTTTGCGGATTCTGGAGCAAGCTGGTCATTATTATCGCCGCGTTCCAGGCGAATAATATCGCCGGAGGCGTTGTCTGCGTCCTGGTGGGCATAATCACATTGGCTTCTTTTTTGAAGATCCAGAAGTATGTTTTTATCCGTAAAGTGGAAGAGGCGATGGCCGGAGTGAAGGAAGCGCCTTTATACATGCTTTTTTCTATGGCGGTATTAGCGGTTTTGTGCGTTGCCGCCGGTTTATTATTTCTGCCCTTTATGGATACGATCATAAAACCCGCGTCCGACGCCTTACTGGAAGGCTTGAATTACGCGGGGCTTATTTTGGGAACCTGATAAAATGCGTTATATACGGTCGAGGGCCATTACTTTTACGGTTTCAATTTTACTCTGGCTGCTTTTATCCTTTAGCCTGGATTGGCAGCATTTGCTCGTTGGGGCTTTCGCCGCTTTGCTTGTTGCCTGGATGATGGGAGACATGTTCGCCGGGCAGCCGGGAAAATGGCTGAGCCCGAGGCGCTATGGATGGTTCGCGTTTTATATGTTTGTGTTTGCCTGGGAATGCTTCAAGGCTAATATAGATGTGGCTTACAGGGTTTTAAGCCCGCGGTTACCTATTAATCCCGGCATCGTTAAGGTAAAAACGACATTGAAGACCGAGACCGCTTTGACCTTTTTAGCTAACTTTATCACCCTGACACCCGGCACGTTCTCGGTGGATATAGAAAAAGAGAGCGGTTATATTTACATTCACTGGATAGACGTGAAGACACAAAATATAGAAGAAGCTTCAAGGATCATCGTTTCAAAATCCGAAAGGATCTTAAAAGAGGTATTTGAATGAGATCCATACGCTGGCTGGCAGGCTCGATAACACTGGTTTGCGCCCTGGTTTTTATATTCGGGGTCCTGAAAGCGGAGATGGCCACAAAATTGATGCTTTACTTGTTGATCTGCTTTTTCCTCTCTTTATACAGGATACTGAAGGGCCCGACGGCGGCAGACAGGTCGGTAGCAACGGACATACTCGGAATCCTGGTTATCGGCTTTTGCGCTATCCTTGCCGTTTATACCGGTAAAGGCTGGTATATAGATATCGCGATCGCCTGGGCGCTGCAGAGTTTTATCGGCACCCTGGCTTTGGCAAAGTTCCTGGAAGGAAGGCATTTTGATGAATGAGACGGCCTCTTTAGTTTTTATTTTGGTAGGCATAAGCTTCGACCTGTTCGGCTGTATAGGGTTGATCAGGCTCCCTGATGTCTATAACAGGCTGCAGGCTTCCACTAAATGCGTGACCTTAGGGACATGCGGCATACTTTTCGGCGTTTTCTTGAGGTTAGGGTTTTCCGCCGGGGGAGTTAAAGCCCTCATCTGCATTGTTTTCGTTTTGCTAACCGCTCCCGTTGCCGCGCACGCTTTAGCCAAAGGCGCGCACAAGTATGGAGTGAAGCTTTGGGAGAGATCGGTTTGCGATAAATATACCGAGGATAAGAAATAACTATGAAGTACCCAAAACTTAGAGAGTTAAGAGAAGCGATTAGGGCGCTGATAAGAGGGCCCTACACTTCCAAGTTCCCTCACCAGCCGCATAAACCCTTTGAAAGGTTCAGGGGCAGGTCTGAGTTCCACGAGAAAGACTGCGTGGGATGCAGCGCCTGTTTCAATGTCTGCCCGGCAAGGGCGATCGAAATGAGCGATGTGGGCAGAAAACGCGTCCTGACCGTCCGTTGGGACCTATGCATATTCTGCGGGCAGTGCCAGGCAAACTGCATAACGGGAAAAGGCATCATGCTTTCCAATGATTTTGAATTATCCACGACCGGGCAGAGAAATGAGCTGCGGCAGACCATAGAAAAGGAATTCGCCGTCTGCGATTCCTGCGGCGATAATATCGTGCCTCTTGACCATATATTGTGGGTAGCCAAAAAGATCGGCCCGCTTTGTTTTAGCAACCCGTCGCTTATAGTGTTTTATTTAAGGACAATGGACCTTTCCGCGAAAGAGAAATTCCCGCCAAAAGAAGAATTTGAATTTAACCGTCCCGACCGTATAAAGATTCTCTGCCCGAGATGCAGGCGAGAAGCTGTGATCAAATCCTAACTTAAAAGCAGGCACTAGAAGATGTTTTCTTCGCTAAAGGTAAAAACGTTCAGGTTCTATTGGCTGGGCATGTTTATTTCTCTTGTCGGCACCTGGGTGCAGTCCGTTGCCCAGAGCTGGCTGATGTTTGAATTGACTCAATCGGCGTTTTTGCTCGGCCTAGTCGTGTTTTTGAGTTCCATACCCATCTTCGCGCTTTCTCTTTTCGGGGGCGTACTTGCCGACAGGATGAATAAAAAGAAGATCCTTTTGATAACGCAGAATATCTTTATGTTTCTGGCTTTTCTTTTAGCGATATTAACGCAGGCAAAATTGATCACCCCGGAGCATATAATGATAATCGCCCTGGCCAACGGGATAGTAATGGCTTTCGATGCCCCTGCCCGCCAGTCAATGGTGGCGGAATTGGTGGGAAGGCAGTACCTTTTGAATGCCATAGCCCTTAATTCCGCGGCGTTTAATTCGGCGCGGATCATCGGCCCCGCCCTGGCGGGGATATTAATAGCGGCCATAGGCATGAGCGGATGCTTTTACATAAACGGGGTAAGTTTTCTGGCTGTAATTATAGCGCTTTTAGTAATTAACCTTAATAACAAGAATAACAGGAAAAAAGCGCCGGAGAATTTTTTTATAAAAGACCTGAGTGAAGGGCTGAAATTCATAAAGGATAACCGTACCATACTCCTCTTGATCCTGATGGTAGGGGTGATCAGTTTATTCGGGATCTCTTACGTTATACTTATGCCGGTTTTTGCCAATGAGGTTTTGGGCGCGGGAGTCAAGGGCCTGGCTTCGCTTATGTCTTCCGCCGGAGCTGGAGCTTTAGCGGGGGCGCTCATACTGGCGCGGCTGGGAGATTTTAAACATAAAGGAAAGCTTCTGGTCGTGTCTTCATTAGTGTTTTCTGTTTCTTTGATGCTGTTTTCCCTCTCAAAAGTTTATCTGTTCTCCGTAATTATGCTGATTTTCATAGGCTGGGCTTCTATTACCGCTACGGGCCTGATAAATACTCTACTGCAGACGCTGGCCCCTGATGAACTCAGAGGCAGGGCAATGAGCGCGTTCATGCTTACCTTCGCCGGGTTTATGCCTTTCGGGAACCTTCTCGCAGGGGCGCTGGCCCATACCTTTGGGGTGTCAGTCGCGGTTTTTTTCGGAGGGGCAGCTTGCCTGATTTTCTTTACAGCGTTGAATTTGCTCTATCCTTCTATTAAGGATATATAAGATATAAATTTATTGCTTTTTCGCAAAAAATAGTTAATATAGATATTCATTGGACGAACTAAATGCTCATGATAAAGGAGGTGAGTGATAGCATGAAGAAATTTATTTTTACAGCTTGCGTGTTAGCTTTGGCCGTAACGCTTTTTGGCTGCGGCAGGAAACAGCAGCCTATATCAGAGACGCAGGAACCGATCTCGATAGAGGATCTAAGTAAACTTGATACTTCTGTTCCGGCTTCTGAAATGTCAAGCACGGCTCCGGTGATAACGGTGACTCCTTCTGGAGCTCCGGACGCGAAACTGGAGCAGTTACCTCCATCAGGCCCTTATAAGCCTTCAGCGTTGGAAATTCAGACCGCTTTGAAGAACGCGGGTTACTATGAGGGCTCAGTTGACGGAAAAATCGGGCCCCAAACCAAAAAAGCTGTTGAGGACTTTCAAAAAGCCAACGGTTTGAAGGTAGATGGTAAGGTCGGGCCCATGACCTGGTCCGCGCTGGGTAAATATCTCACTCCAAAAGAACCGCTTAAGAAAAGATAATAGTTTAAAAAGGCATTATGCGGCTTTCAGGGCACGTCATATGTACGCTGACCGTAAGCGGTTTGGTTTATTTTTTTCTTAAGTCCGCGGCGGCTTTTTTTGTATCGTTGGCCGCCGGGATCTTTATAGATATAGACCATGTCTTCGACTATTACGTTCAACGCGGAATAACGCTGAATCCCGCGGATATATACTCCTGGTGCAACGATATAAAATATGATCTTATAATCCTGCTTTTTCATTCCCTGGAACTATTGTTCTTATTGTGGGCCGCGGTTTTTCTTTTTGACCTGGGAATAATCTGGTTCTCGCTGGCGATCGGCCTGACTCAACACATGGCCCTTGATGTATTATCTAACCGCAAAAAGATCGGCGTAACCGGTTATTTTCTTTTATTCAGGATGGCCAAAGGCTTTAAGAAAGAAGGCATAATGCGCGATAGCGCCCTCCTTGAAAACGGCAGGTTTTCATAGTATACTTAAAATGCCGATAAAGGTAAACCCGCCGAAAGGCGGGGACGCAAAGCCACAGGCCTAAATTGGCGGAGTTTTAATAGATTGAAGCCGACATGGCAGCTGGGTTGCCGAAATGAGTAAAGAGGTGATGCTTTTAAGAGCACCTTTATCGGCTGATTTCAAAATCCCAACTTTTTTGTTGGGATTTTTTATTTTAAGGTGTTATAATAAAAAACAGTGGACCCGATAACCAAAGAAAACATACTTCAGGAGATCCCCTTATTCACCGGCCTTGTTGCCGGCCAGCGCCTCATTATCTCCCAGCGCAGTTCCCTCAAAGAGTATAAAAAAGGGCAGATCATTTACCAGGAAGGCTCAGCCGGAGAGGCGTTTTATATCGTGGTTCTGGGCAGGGTTATAATCTATACGCAGGATGCCCGGGGTAACGAGTCGCCGCTGGAATATCTGCACAGGGGTAAATATTTCGGTATCATTTCACTGCTTACCGGGGATTCGCATTCGGTAAGCGCGAAAGCCGTAAATGACTGCCTGTTATTGATCATCAACAGGGAAGATTTTGATTTTATCCTTAAGGAGATCCCTGGCTTAGCCATTGACTTAAGCCGGACTTTGTCCCGTCGGTTAAAACGCAAGGATATCCATCAAAAGATTATCTTCGAAAGCGCGGCTATTTCTATATTCAGTTCATATTCAAGGGCAGGCAAGACGGTTTACGCCCTGAATTTGGCTTTAAGCCTGGCAAAAGAGACGCGTAAATCAGTGATCATCTTGGATATCCTTCCCCAGGGTAAAACCTACAGCCTCCCCCGCCGTCTGGGTATCGCCGGAGTTTACCCGGTTTTTGAGCTTTCCGTTTTAGAAAGGGTTAACCCTCAAGGCATAGGTGAATTCCTGCTTAAGGACAATTTCGGCATAGATATGGCCGCCCTTTCATATAATCCCGGGGATAAATTGACGCTCAGAAGGCTAACCGACCTGTTAAGTTTACTGGTTAACGATTACCATTATATAATCCTCGACCTGCCCAGCGACATGGATAGGAATATCCTGGAGATGCTTAACCAATCGGACCTGATCCATGTTTTGACCAGCCCCGAAGAAATAGACCTTAAAAGGACGGCTAATTTGATCGCCAGGCTCAAGGCGGATTTTAACTTTCATGAAGATAAAATAAAGGTGATCATTAATGAATATAAAGAATCAAAACTCCGGCATAAACAACAAACAGACCTGTTGAACCAGCCCATTTTCGCCACCCTCCCGAAGATAGGTTTCAGCTCTTCGGATAAGATGGTATTGGACGAACCTGAATGCGAATACGCGAGGGCGGTAAGAAGGATGGCCCGAAAACTAAGCGATTCCCAGGTGGGATTGGCCTTGGGCGTGGGCGTTGCTTACGGTTTTTGCCACATAGGCGTCCTGAAGGTAATAGAAGAAGAGAAGATCCCCATTGATGTGATCTCCGGCTCTAGTGTGGGAGCGCTTATCGCCAGCCTATGGGTCACAGGCAAGTCAAGCGCGGAGATACTTGAGATCACCAGGGAATTCAAAGGGCCAAAAAACATATGGGGGATCATAGACCTGACATTTCCGATCCTGGGTTTTATTAAAGGCAATAAGCTTTACAGGATCCTGAAAAAGCATTTAGGCGCGAAGACGTTTTATGACGTAAAGCTGCCGCTTAAGATCGTAGCCAGCGACGTAAAGAGAAAAGAGCCGATAGTTTTCGAGAGCGGCCTGCTTGTGGACGCGATAATGGCCAGCTGCTCGATGCCGGGAGTATTCGCGCCTTTCCGGCTTAAACAGGGCTTTCTCTTTGACGGCGGAGTGATCAACCCCCTGCCCACTGAGCCTTTATTTGCGATGGGAGTAAAAAAGATCATCGCCGTAAACGTCACTCCTTCCAGGGAGGACGTGCTTAAGCAATATGAAAAAATAAAAGGCGCGGAGCCTACCGGGAAGCCTCAAAATAAGCTCAAAACTAATATACTCGATATTATCTTCAGCAGTATTGAAATATTGCAGTCCGAAGTAGCCGGAAAAGAAGCGCAACTGGCCGATGTCGTTTTGCATCCGGACACATCCGGGCTTTATTGGCTGGAGCTTCACCGGGCAAAGGAATTCGCCGAAAGAGGGGAAGAAGAGGCGCGCAGGAACCTGAACAGGATATGGCAGGTGATCAACGAATAAATAGGGAGGCCTAATGATGTTCAAAGCTCGATCTTTGAAGCTCAGGGAAGTCCTGATCATATGTTTTTTAATTTCTAATCTCACCGGCTGCGCGACCATAATAGAATCCTGCAAGGGTTTGGCCGGAGTTTCCACGCGCTCGGTAGAGGACGCGCGGAAAAACGCGATAAAAAAGGCTTATAATTATGATTATTCTTCCTGCGTTTCCCAGGTAAGGGACATACTTAAGGGGATAAGATCGTACATTTACGCCGATAATGGAAGGAAACAAATGATCGCCGTATATTTATCCGAGGAGGATACTACCCCGGTTGGAATATTTTTTAAAGAAATAGACCCGAAGAGCACGCAGGTAGAGGTTTCTTCTCCGAGCACTTACGCCAAAGAGTTTATTTCTGGGAAGATATCCGATGTTTTGGAGAAAAAGATCACCCTTGAAGAATTGGAGGCCGAAATAAATGCGAAAAGAAAAGAAGACGATAGCGAAACTGATTAACGAATGCCACGGCATCGCTAAAGAAAAAGGCTGGTGGGAGAGCGAACGTAATGATGGAGAGCTCATCGCGCTTATGCACTCTGAATTGTCCGAAGCCCTTGAGGCGATGCGCAGCCACGGGACAAAAGATAATATCGCCGAAGAATTAGCGGACTGCTGTATCCGCATCTTCGATTATTGCGGGGCCAGGGGAATCGACCTGGAAAAAATGCTGGTTAAGAAGATCGAATATAATAAGACCCGTCCTTACCGGCACGGGAAGAAGTTTTAATGAGCACGCAACTTATGGAACGAGTGTTTAGTTAACGGGATAAAGAAGTTCAACATAGGAGGAAAAATGCCGTACGACAGCAACTTGGATGAGCAATTATTCAATAAGGCCTGGGAAGATGAAGGTGGCAAGATCATTGTCAGTGTACATTCATATAATAAGGGCCAGAAAAAACTGCAGATCGCCAGGGAGATCAAAGATAAGATGGGTAACGCCGCTTTTGCCAAACTGGGCAGGCTTTCAAAAACCGAGATCAAGGGGATCTTGCCTTTGATCCAGGAAGCGCTGGAGGTAATGTAACCGGCAAATTGCCTTGCAAAAGGATTTAAAGGCGATATAATTGGGAAAGATGGGATCAAAAAGAAGGGATAACTGGGGTTCTCGCTTGGGCGTGATCATGGCAGTGGCCGGGTCAGCCATAGGCTTAGGGAATTTCCTGAGATTTCCCGCTAAAGCCGCATCCAACGGCGGGGGCGCCTTCATGATCCCATATTTTATTTCCCTGTTATTGTTGGGTATCCCGCTTATGTGGATAGAATGGACGCTGGGCCGTTACGGCGGAGGTTTTGAGCATGGCACGGCGCCGGGCATATTCCATAGTGTCTGGCAGAAGAACCGTTTCATCAAATATTTCGGCGTAATCGGGATATTCGGACCCCTCGTCATATTCATATATTACACTTATATCGAATCCTGGACCCTGGCTTACAGCGTCTTTTCCCTGGCCGGTAAATACGTAAATTTGGCGGACCAGGCCTCGATGCAGGGGTTCTTGAGAGGATTCCAGGGGCTAGAGCATAACCAGTATTTTAACGGTATCGGGCCGGCTTATTTATTTTTTCTGCTTACTTTTGCCGTAAATACTTGCGTGATATATTACGGGATAAAAGGCGGAATAGAGCGGCTTTGCAAATGGGCAATGCCGCTTTTATTTATTTTCGGATTGCTCTTGTTATTCAGGGTTTTTACCCTGGGTACGCCGGATTCGGCAAGGCCTGAATGGAATATCTTGAACGGTTTTGGGTTCCTTTGGAACCCCGATTTTTCCGCGTTAAAGTCAGCGAAGGTCTGGCTTGAGGCGGCGGGGCAGATATTCTTTACCTTAAGCGTGGGCATAGGGGTAATACTTACTTACGCGAGTTATTTGTCCAAAGGAGACGACGTAGTCCTTTCGGGATTGACCGCTTCCAGCACGAATGAAATGACCGAGGTTATTTTAGGCGGAAGTATCATTATTCCCGCGGCCTTTGTTTTCTTCGGCCCTGTGGACATCCAATCCATCGCGCGTTCCGGGGTATTCAACCTGGGGTTTGTGACCATGCCCTTGGTTTTGAATAAATTGCCATTGGCGCAGATCCTGGGATTTATCTGGTTTTTTCTTTTGTTCCTGGCGGGTATAACCTCTTCTGTTTCCCTTGCCCAGCCTGCGGTCGCGTTTTTGGAGGACGAGTTTGACATAAATAGAAAGAAAGCGGTCATTATTTTCGGCGCCGTTTGTTTTTTGCTCTGCCAGCCGGCGATCTTCTTTTTAGGCAACGGCGTCGTGGATGAATTGGATTTCTGGGGAGGGACTTTCTTTTTAGTTTTATTCGCTACGATCGAAACCATACTCTTCGCCTGGGTCTTCGGCATGGAAAAGGCTTGGGATGAGATCCATCGCGGCGCGGACATGCGCGTGCCGCGGATTTATAAGTTTATTATCAAGTACATTACGCCTTTATTCTTGCTCTTTATTTTAGGTATGTGGTTGTGGCAGGAGTGGCTGCCGATCATTTTCATGAAAAACGTGTCTCCCCAAAGTAAGCCTTTTATTCTAGGCACCAGGTTAGGCCTGCTGTTCATCTTTGTCACGTTGGGAGTATTGGTAAAGATCGCGTGGGGAAGAAAAAGGGCGCAATTAGAGAGGGCTAGATGACCCCCGGTGGATGGACCTTTCTGTTAATATCATGGGGATTGATTTTGGGGTTGGCCGGTTTTTGTTTCTTCAGGGTTTTCTCAAAAAAGGAATTAAAATGAAAAAGATCATTCTTTGTTCGGCTCTTTGTTTCTTAACCATGAACTTAGGCTGCGCGCCTTTGATCATAGGAGGGGCGGTAGGCGCGCTCGGAGGTTACGCCGCCAGCAAGGATACTATTGAAGGCCATACTGATAAAGGGTATGACAATCTCTGGCGTTCAGCCCTCACGGTGGCCAGGATCCGCGGGCAGGTAAGAGAGGAAGACAGAGTAAGAGGCTATATTGAATTAGAAGCGGAATCCAGCCGTGTTTATATCCGGATCGTAAGGCTTACAGCCGCTACTACCAGGATCAGGGTATCCGCCCGCAAATATCATCTGCCTAATTTAGCTTTGGCCCAGGACATATATGTTAAGATCATGGAGCAATAAGATGACCCAGGCGCCTTCCAACATATACAGGCAAGCAGCCAATTTTGTTACCATCTCAAGCCTTGTATGCGGATTTAGTTCCATAATCTTCTGCATTGAAGGGCATTTTACCTTTGCCTCATGGGCGATAATTTTGTCCGTTCTCCTGGACGGGTTGGACGGCCAGCTCGCGAGGAAAAATCCCGTACCCAGCGAATTCGGAAAGGAGCTGGACTCACTGGTTGACGTGGTCAGCTTCGGGATAGCCCCGTCGATGCTCGGCTACATCTTTATTTACAGGGATTTTTATTTCTCGGCGACCCTGGCCCTTTTTTATTATCTGTTTTGCAGCGTAATGCGCCTGGCAAAATACAATATTACGCCTAAAGAGAAACTGGTTAATTATTTCTACGGCCTTCCCACTACCGTCGGCGGAGGAATTTTAGCTTCATTTATCCTGATATTCAGGAAGGGCAAAGATATATCTCCGCTTCCGAAATTCGTTCCGTCAATATTCCTGCTTATGGTTTTGGTCCTGGCCTTTCTGATGGTTTCCCGTGTCAGATATTTAAACCTGGACGCCTTGAAACAACTGCTGGCGAGGAAAATAAGGTTAACCATAGCGGTTTTATCGGTTTTATTAGTCCTTGCCTTATTGCTGAGAAAAGCGGGCGTCTTCATATTCGCGTTATTCTTAATTTACTTGCTTTTTTCCCCGTTTGTGGTAAAAAGATTAAATAATACAGGTTAGTTATCAGCCGAGGTAGCTCAGTGGTAGAGCGCGGCCCTGAAAAGGCCGGCGTGGGGGGTCCGATTCCCTCCCTCGGCATTTTTTATTTGGGAGGGGTAAACAGGGCGGAGGCCATAAATGAAGAAGGCCCAAAAGATTACGATCTGGTTATTGCCGCTTATTGTCATAGGCGGATTATTTTACCCCATACTAGGCTATCTTGTCCTGGCGATGATGGCGGTACTCCTGGTGATGTCAATTTTCAAAGGAAGACATTGGTGCTGGAACCTTTGCCCGAGAGGGGCATTCCTGGATATTGTAATGCCAAGGGCAAGCCTGAATAAGCCTGTACCAAAATTATTTGCCAGGCAGTGGTTTCGCTGGTCGGTATTCTTTGCGTTCATGATTTTTCTGGTATTCCGTCTTTCCCGGAGCGGGGGGAGTTTTGCGGCGGTAGGAGCGGTTTTTGTGGGGATGTGTATAATCACGACCGTAATTTCGGTCATTTTAGGCGCTGCGACAAAACACAGGGCCTGGTGCGCCATATGCCCGATGGGAACTCTTCAGGAAAAGGCAGGAAAGGTCAGATCAGCGGGATCAAAGTGACAGCCTTTTTATGGTAAAGTAGGTGATACCGAATATCCCGCCCTCTATTATCACAGTCGCGATCGCGGCGCCCACATAAGAAAAAGAATATATAAAAAGAAAGATCAAAGGCAGCCCCGTCATGGCCATAACCACGTGAATGCGCGAATAAATGTGCGTTTTCCCGCAGACAAGCAAGAATTGCACCCGGAAGGCATTCGCGATAATGAAAAATACCGAAATCAGCAGAAGCCGCAAAGATAAGACCGCCTCGTAGTATTCACCCGCGCAGATGAATTTAACGATCAAAGGCGAAAAGACAAAGAACAGCGGCAGGACGATGAGGGAAATATTCGTCGTAACCTGCTGCGTCTTCTCCATGATCTCAAACGCCATATGTTTATTCCTGTGGAATATTTTACTGAGGCGGGGGAACATTGCCTGTGAAAATGAAGTGAGCGGGAAGGTCTGGACAAGGTTGGCGACTTTTTCAGCAACGGTGTAAAACCCGGTCAGGACATTGTTGGTGAGAAGGCCGACGGTAAATATCCTGGTCGTCGTGTACGCGTTTATGGCCACGATAGAGATGAAGATGTCCCATCCCGCCGTAAGTTGTTTGCGCAGGTTATCGTATTCGGGGAATTTGAATTTTACTTTGAACCTTCTTGAGACCACGTACAATCCCAGCACGCCGGTCATCAAGAACACCGCGGAATTTATTAAGGGAACCATCAGGAAGTCCTGCGGCCCCTTGACAAACATAAAGATCGAAGCCGCGTAGAATACGCCTCCCAGAATATTGATTTCGGCGATATGCCTCATTTTTTCCGTGCCCTGGAAAAACCACATAGGAAAAAGGGTATTGCCCAGCACTGTCCCGAAGCTTAACACATAGACCATCCAGTTATGCCTGAATTTAGGGATGAAATAAACCATTATCCCCATTATCGCCAGGCTTAACAGCGCCAGCAGTATCTTTACGGTCAATACTGAAGAGAATATCGAGCAGACTTTATCATGTTCTTCCCGGCACAGGGAGATCTCCTTTGTGGCCGAGATGCTGAATCCGTAGTCGGTGAGGATCATAAAATATTGAACGAATGCCTGCGCGAAGGAGATCAGGCCGAACTTGGCCGGACCGATCACCCGGAACATGTAAGGCAGGACAATGACCGGGAGCAGGTAGGTTATGGATTGCAGCACCGAAAGGCTGGCAAAATTCTTCATTACGACTTTGCGCTCTTCCGGGTCGATCAATTTGGCGGTTTTCTTGATCAGTTTTATCAGGTATTTCATGCATTTAATTTACATCTTCCGGTAAGCAAAGTCAAGATTGTCAATATAATCCTTAGCATTTTGGATGACCTAGTGATATAATTTTATTATGATGAAATTTCCGAAAGATTTCCTTTGGGGGGCGGCGACAAGCGCTTACCAGGTCGAAGGCAACAATAAAAACAGCGATTGGTGGGAATGGGAAAGCTCCTCCGGGAAAGAGCGTTCGGCAGAGGCCTGCAGGCATTATCAATTTTACGAGCAGGACTTTGACCTCGCGAAAGGATTAAACCATAATGCCCACCGCCTCTCCATCGAATGGAGCCGCATTGAACCTGAAAAGGGGAAATTTTCGGAAAGCGAACTGGGGCATTATCTTGACGTCATTACCTCCCTTAAGAAACGCGGTATCGAGCCGTTGGTTACGCTGCATCATTTTACTAACCCGCTTTGGCTAAGCAGGTCGGGAGGATGGGCAAGCAGGCGGGCCATCGCGGCATTCTTACGTTACTGCAATTTTATTGTTCCCGCGCTCGCTAAACATGTCCGTTATTGGTTTACCATAAACGAACCTAATGTCTATGTTTATCACGCCTATATTTTGGGGGTATGGCCTCCTCAGAAAAAGTCTTATTTTAAGGCCAAGGCGGCGGAGGGCAATCTTCTCCGGGCGCATATTAAGGCCTACCGCTTGATATATAAAATCTACAGGCGTTCAAAGCTCGCTGTGCCTAATGTCAGTTTTGCCCATAACACCATGTCTTTCGTTCCCTGTACGCGGAGATTGAAAGACCGGCTTGCCGCCAGGCTGAGAGATAATTGGTATAATTTCGGGCCGCTGAATAAAGTTATTAAGCGCAAGGCCCTGGATTTTATCGGTATAAATTATTATTCCAGGCAGTTGGTTGACTTGAAAAAGTGGGGGATACGGAACCTGGCTGTGGACACATGCGATAAAAACCACCATCCCGTAAAAAAGAACTCTTTGGGCTGGGATATTTATCCGCAAGGCCTGTACGAGCTGCTCTTAAAGCTTAGAAAATACAACCTGCCTGTAATTATCAGCGAAAACGGGATCTGTACGCAAGACGATAATTTACGCTGGGAGTATATTCATGAGCACCTTAAACATATCCATATGGCCATGAATAAGGGCGCCGAGGTGCGGGGATATCTTTACTGGTCGCTTTTGGACAATTTTGAGTGGGACAAGGGTTTTGGCCCGAGGTTCGGCCTTATTCATGTGGATTACGATAGTTATAGAAGGACGGTGAAGGAAAGCGCCAGGAAATTGGCGGAGGTAAGCAAAACCGGCTATTTAGCCGTATGAGGAAAAAAGTCAATAAATAAGAGAACGGTCAAGTTTACAAAGTTAATTTTAATGATAAGATTTTTAGGGCGTAATATACGCCTGGGGAGGTCATAATGCGCAGGGCCCTTCTTTTTATTCTGCCGATCCTGGTCATTGTCTCGCTTGCCTTTACGGTCTTCGGCGTGATCCAGGTTCGTTACGAAGAAGAGAAGCTCATGGACGACCTGCAAAGAAAGGCTAACGCCGTCTGCGAGACCCTGGTCTTTTCCGCTAGGCACATACTTCTCAATAACGACTTAAAAAACGCCAACAGGCTTGTGGAGAGTTTCCAAAAAAGGGAGAGGCTTCAGGGCTGCGTGATATACGGTAAAGACGCTAAAATACTCGCGATCACGGAAAGGATCTCTGACTGGCAGCAAAAAGACAGGCCTTACCTGAACGATGTGTTGCTAAATAAAGAACCGCGTGCGGCGTTTGAGGAATTCAGGGGGTATTCAGTTTACAGCTATATTTTACCCGTTACCGATGAAGAAAGCAACGCCCTGGGCCTGGTAGAGGTAGTCTACGATACGTCTTTTGTTTTCACGACGCTGGCAGCTTTATGGAAACGCTTAAGCTTATCTTTGATAATCTTGCTGGTCTTGATCGTGCTGGTAATGCTCTTGATACAAAGGCGGATATTCACCCTGCCTATTGTCAGGCTCACCGAATGGTTCCATTATTTCCAAAAGGGCGTTACAGATATGCCGCACCCCATCAAGGAAAAGAGCGAATTGGGAAAGCTCGCCAGTGAAGTAGAACAGGTCGCGCTCAGCTTAAGAGTGGCGCGCAGGACAATTTCCGATGAGGCGCTTACGCGTCTTGAAAAAGAAGAGATCTGGACCGAGGCGAAATTAAGAGACCTGATCCACGCCAAGCTGGGCGAGCACGCGCTTTTTGTGGTATCGAACAGAGAGCCATACATGCATGTTATAGACGAGATCAGCGGCAAACCGAAATGCTTACGGCCGGCAAGCGGCGTAGTTACGGCCATACACCCGATATTATGCGCCTGCGGGGGCACATGGATCGCCCATGGAAGCGGCAACGCTGACAGGAAATTCGTCAATTCAAAAGACAAGCTCGGGGTCCCGACCGAAGACAACCGCTATATCCTGAAACGGGTGTGGTTGACCAAGGAAGAGGAGGAAGGGTATTATTACGGATTTGCCAATGAAGGCCTCTGGCCGCTCTGCCATAATACGCATACCAGGCCTATATTCAGGGAGGCAGACTGGCAGATGTACAAAAAGGTGAACCGCAAATTCTGCGACAGCGTCTTGGAGGAACTGCCCGCGAAGAACCCTTTTTTATTCATACAGGACTATCACTTTACCCTGCTGGCCAAAATGATCAAAGAGAAAAGGCCCGACGTGAGAATCGCCCTGTTTTGGCATATACCGTGGCCCAATCCGGAGAATTTCTCGATCTGCCCGTACCAGGAAGAGATCCTGGACGGCATGCTGGGATGCGATCTGATCGGTTTTCACGTACAAAACCATTGTAATAATTTCCTTGATACCGCCAACAGGCTCCTTGAATCCAGGGTGGACACAGAAAAATTCAGCGTTGTCCGTTTTGGAAAAGAAACGTTTGTCAGGGCTTTCCCCATAAGCGTAAACGGCCACGCCAACGGTAAAGGCAGCTTCAAGGTGGAACCGGAAAGGGAGATCGAGAAATTAAGGAAAGAATATGAGCTGGAAGGGAAGATCGTGGGTATCGGTGTGGACAGGATAGATTACACAAAAGGCATTGTTGAAAGGGTCCTGGCTATTGACAGGTTCCTGGAAAAATACCCGGAGTACAGGAAAAAGCTGGTGTTTATCCAGTTGGCCGCGCCCAGCCGCACGCACATCAAGCGTTATCACGACCTGATGGGCGAGATCGATGAGCTGATAGAGAAGACGAATTGGAAGTACATGGATGGCAACTGGGCGCCGATCATTTACCTGAAGAGGTATTTTTCTTCCGATGAGATAGAGCCTTTTTATATGCTGGCGGATTTTTGTGTCGTAAGTTCCCTGCACGACGGAATGAACCTGGTGGCTAAGGAATTTGTCGCCTCCAGGAGCGATTTAAACGGCGCTCTGATCCTCAGCCAATTTACGGGAGCGGCCAGGGAACTCACGGATTCCATACAGATCAACCCTTATTCCATAGAAGATTTCGCCGACAGCATAAAGCTTGCCATAGAAATGCCGCCGGAAGAAAAAAGAAGGCGCATGGAGAATATGCACAAGCAGATAACCGAGAATAACGTCTATCGTTGGGCGGCGAATATCATTGTTGATCTAACCGCTTTAAAAAACATACAGGCTTAAGGCAACGGATGGAGCATCTTTTTAAGGATTGGGAGGGCAGAAAAAAAGAATTCTCAGGGAAGACCCTGGCCTTTTTCTTTGATTTCGACGGTACGCTTACGCCTATTGTAAGAAACCCGGGAAAGGCAGCCTTGCCTTTAGGAGTCAGAGGGCTGTTAAGAAAAATATCGGTAAACGGCAGGCACAGGCTGGCCATTGTAAGCGGCAGGGCGCTGGCGGACATTAAGAAAAAGATAAGCATCAGCGGTATAACCTACGTTGGCAATTACGGCCTGGAAATAGACGGGCCGAAGATAAGTTTCAGCAGCCCCGTTTCCCCCGGTTATAAAAAGGCGCTCAAATGCATAAAGAACTATATCAGCGATAGGATCGCCGTTATCAACGGCGCGCTGTTGGAGGATAAGGGTTTATCGTTGAGCCTTCATTACCGCCTTGCGCAGAGGAGTCAGATACCCAAAATAAAGAGCATTTTGCTTGAAGCGCTGACAATGTATTCGGCCACGGATAAGATAAAAATAAATCTTGGGAAGAAGGTCTTTGAGATCCGTCCGGCCGGAGAATGGGGGAAGGGTAAGGTCGTGTTATGGCTTTTGGCGAGATGGCGGTTTAATAATAAGGACAAGGAAGTACTGCCTATTTATGCCGGAGACGATACAAGCGATGAAGAAGCCTTTAAGGCCCTGCGGAATGAGGGTATTACCATATTTGTGGGAGAAGCAAAGAAATCCTGCGCCCGCTATTATCTTAAAGATACAAGGGAAGTAAAAAATTTCTTGAAAGAAATTTCTAACCTGCGATAAAAGACAATGGAAGAATTAATAAAAGCGAAAGAGCCGTTCAGGTTTTACACTAGGCTGCATTTAACTGAATTGACGGGGCTTCGCGCCTCCACATTGAACCAGCTGTTGGGCCTGCTCAGGGAAGTTCCTGATGCCTGTATTTACCATCACACGCACAGGTTCTTGCAGCAGCACCAGTATCTTTCTCCCGAGCCGCCGAATGATTTTGCCTATTGGGTAAGCGAGATACTGGGGGAAGACAATCTCGGGGAAAGATTAGCCAGTATTGACACGATACAATTCTCCACTATCAGCGGATTACGGGAAGAGATAATCAGGACAATAGAGGAGTATTTAAAGACAAATACGTTAGCTAAAATGAGGTTCGCGGGGGAAGGGGAAGAGTTTTATTTCATAAAGTCGGTAAGCTTTATCCTCCCGACAGAATATACGGTCAACGACCTTAAGGAATTCGTGGAAGTATTGAAGAAAATAACCATAGATTCCATATACTTTCATATTTTCGAGGCCCGCTTGAGGCTGGGCAAGGGCGGTAACGACTTTTCCAACTGGATAGAAAGCTCCATCGGAGATAAACAATTAGCCGCGAGGATCGCCAGGCTTGATCCTTATACCCATACCCTGGAAGACCTGCGCAATAACTTGTTAAAGATCATAAGCAACAGGATCGCTTAAGATGCCAAGCATAGAAGAATATATACCCATTGTCGGAGAATCCACCATATACGACCTAAGGTTGATCACCGAAAGGTTAAAGGGCAAGGTCATACAGCATGTGAATTCTACCGCTGTGGGCGGGGGAGTGGCGGAAATATTAAACCGTATGGTCCCCTTATGCAAGGAGCTTGGCGCCGATGTAAGGTGGGAAGTGATCAAAGGCGGAGAACAATTCTTTGAAGTCACCAAGAAATTCCATAATGTCCTTCACGGCAGGCGTGAAGAGATCACCCAGAATGATTTTGATGTCTTTATGGAGACCAGCGAAAAGAATATCAATGAAGCAAATATTTACGGCGACATTATTTTCATACATGACCCCCAACCGGTAGCTTTAATAAAGAAGAAGAAGGAGAATAAGTGGATCTGGCGCTGCCACATCGATGTTTCCAACCCGGATCAAACGGTATGGCAATTCCTGGTAAACTTTATCGAGCAATACGATTCGGCTGTTTTTTCCGCCCCTTCTTTTTCCCGCAGGCTGCCGGTCAAGCAGTTCATGATCCCTCCCTCCATCGATCCCTTAAGCGACAAAAATAAAGAGCTGCCGCAGGAAACCATAGATAAAATTTTAAACAAATACAGTATCGTAAAAGATAAACCTATAATTACCCAGATATCAAGGTTTGACCGCTTAAAGGACCCTGTGGGGGTCATCGACGCTTATCTTCAGGTGAAAAGATATGTAGATTGCCAGCTCATTTTGGCGGGAGGGGGCGCTACTGACGACCCTGAAGGCCCGAAAGTCTTTGAAGAAGTGCAGGAACTGGCAAAAAAGGATAAAGATATACATATTTTATTGCTGCCGCATAACGATATAGAGGTAAATGCCTTGCAGAGAGCCTCGACCATCATCATCCAAAAATCGTTGCGGGAAGGCTTTGGATTGACCGTAGCCGAAGCCCTCTGGAAGGGTAAACCCGTAGTTGCTTCGAATGTCGGCGGGATCCCGCTGCAGATCAAGCACAGGTATTCGGGCCTGCTATGCCATTCAATCCAGGGGGCAAGCTTTGCCTTAAAACAGCTTCTGAACAGCCCGGAATACGCGAAGAAATTGGGGCAAAATGGAAGGGAACATATAAAAAATAATTTCCTTATTACGCGCCACCTCAGGGACCACATGCTCTTATTCCTTTCTTTATACCATAAAGAGGATATAGTCTACCTGTAAATACAGCTAAGGAATTCCGCGCAAAAAAAAGCCGTCGATCTAGATCAACGGCTTTTTTTTGGGTTACTTAGAGCTGTTAAGCTTAAAGCTTCGTTACGTTGGTAGCTTGTTCGCCTTTCGGGCCCTGAGTCACGTCAAACTCGACTTCCTGGCCTTCCTCTAAGGTTTTATAGCCTTCTCCTTTGATTGCGCTATGATGCACAAAAACGTCTTTACCGTTTTCAGAAGTAATAAAGCCATAACCCTTCTGATTGCTGAACCACTTCACTTTACCTCTTGCCATTTGTTACTTTTCACCTCCCTCACGACTAACAAAAAACCGTAAAGCTTATTAGTTAACTTCCTGCCTTACGGTTCGTGTTAGCTTACTAATGTCTTTACTCCTTGTGAATCCAGAACTTAGATGAAGTATAACATCTTTTTCGGTTTTGTCAACACTTTTTTAATAAATATTTCTTTTAAACGCTTTAAAGCGAACAGGTTGCCCTTTCCCATTCGTAAGAAAGGCGGGATTGACTATTCTCAAAAAGTTGGTATAATACCTAAAGTTTCCTTTGAAATCATGTCATAATAGTCAACTTAACGACGCTGGCGTAGCTCAGTTGGTAGAGCAGCGCTTTCGTAAAGCGCGGGTCGGAGGTTCAATTCCTCTCGCCAGCTTTTAAGAACCGACGAACCGAAGGGGGTGTGGGGGAAAAGTGATGTCCCCCACGCCTGGGGGAGAACAGCGTAATTATTTATAGTTAACATATGGCTAGCGTTAGGAGGGGGCTTGCCCCCTCCTAAGGAGCGAGCGAAAAGCGAGCGACGGGTCGGAGGTTCAATTCCTCTCGCCAGCTTTAAACCGCTAAAAACACAGTTCTTATGTCCAAGTTTACCGGCGTATTAAGGAATCGTAACTTTTTCTTCTTGTGGCTTGGCCAGATAATCTCGCAGATGGGCGACAGGCTGGGGCAGATGGCTTTAATAGGGTTTGTCTACCTTAAAGCGCCAGGTTCCAGCTTCGAGATCGCCAAGGTCCTCTCGTTCACCATCATACCGGTATTTTTGATCGGCCCCCTTGCGGGGGTATATGTGGACAGATGGGACAGGCGGCGGACAATGTATGCCTGCGATCTCTTAAGGGCGGCCCTGGTTTCGATCATCCCGCTATTCTTATTCTATACCAAAAATATGACCCCCATATACTTGATAATCTTTGTGGTATTTTGCCTTGGCCGGTTTTTTGTTCCGGCGAAATTATCCATTATCCCGGACCTAGTGGAAAAAAAAGACCTGCTTATCGCTAACTCCCTGGTGAATATTACCGGTATGATCGCCGCGATCATCGGTTTCGGCATAAGCGGCGTACTGGTGGAATGGATCGGGCCAAAAAGCGGATTTTACCTGAATGCCCTGACTTTTCTGGTTTCCGCCCTTTTTATTTTCCTTATCGCCAAGGGAAACGGGCACTTTATGGATTTCAAAAAGGTGGGCCAGGAAATCGTGGAGGTGATCAAAAAATCGCTGTTTCAGGAGATTAAGGAAGGTATTTTATATTTTATTAAGAATAAGGATATCCGTTTTACCGCGGGAGTTACTTTTATTCTTTGGTCCGCCCTGGGTTCGATATACGTGGTGCTCATAGTATTCGTTCAGAATACGCTGCATTCGGCCACGAAAGACCTTGGCCTTTTGGTGATGTTCCTGGGTACGGGGCTGTTCCTTGGTTCTTTGGTTTACGGCAGGTTCGGCCAGCGTTTATCCCATTATAAGACCATATTCGCTTCTTTGATTTTAAGCGGCATGATGCTCATCGTTTTTGCCCTGGCCATAAGGCGTTATCCTTACTTTCCGATCGCGGCGGCGCTGTCGCTTTTACTGGGGTTTGTGATTTCGCCTATTATGATCGCCTCGAATACAATTATCCACAATGTCAGCGATAGCGAAATGAGAGGGAAGATCTTCAGCTCAATGGAGATCGTTATGCACCTGGGCTTTTTGCTATTCATGTTCATCAGCGGGCTGCTCGCGGAGAGGTTATCGCATACGTTGATCTTGGTCATTGTGGGATGTGTTTTTGGTGTACTGGGCTTGATAAATTTGATCAGCAACCGTAAGATACCGTGGTTAAATTAAGAGAACACAAAAAAGAAACTGAAAATAAGGCCATAGAGAAGCTTGCAGCGCCCGCTAAGGTGTATATCCCGTTAAGCCAGCATATAGGCAAGCCCTGTGAACCTCTTGTCAAAGCGGGGGATTATGTTCATCTCGGGCAAAAGATCGCGGCCGCGCAAGCCAATGTCTATTCCCCTATTCATTCCTCGGTATCCGGCAAAGTCGCGGGGATACAGGATTGGCCTCATCCGGTTTTGGGCCGCTGCAGGGCAATAGTGATCGAAAACGATGGTTTGGACAAATTACCCGGCTCCCAGGCATGCCGGCCATCGGAAGAAATAAATAGTTTGGGCCCCGATAAAGTCCGCGACGCTGTATTAGAAGCCGGCATAGTGGGGATGGGCGGGGCGAGCTTTCCGTCGCATATAAAACTCAACCCTCCTAAGCCTGTCGATACCTTGATCGTTAACGGCGCGGAATGCGAACCATATTTGACCGGCGATTACCGCCTGATGGTAGAAAGAACAGAGGAGATCTTAAAAGGGATCGAGCTTATCGCGAAGTGTTTGGGTGTTAAAAATGTAATCATAGGGATTGAAGACAACAAGCCGGAAGCAATAGAAATCTTTAGTCGCAAGTCGCAAGTCACTGGCCCGATGGCCATGGTTTGTTTTCCGACGGGCAAAGCCGCAAGTTACAAGATAAAGGTTTTAAAGTCCCAATATCCGCAGGGAGGGGAAAAGCAGCTCATTTTGAATGTGCTGGGAAAAGAAGTCCCTTCCGGAAAACTCCCCTTTGAGATAGGGGTGGTCGTGCATAATGTCTCAACCGTATTCGCCATATACGAAGCGGTGTACTGCGGCAAGCCTTTATATGAACGGGTGGTGACGGTGGCCGGCAGCTGCGTATCCAATCCCGGGAACTTTTTGGCGCGTATAGGAACGCCCTTCAAAGATTTGATCGATCCCCGCGGATTAAAAGAGGAGCCGGCTAAGATAATCGTAGGCGGGCCGATGATGGGGATCGCTCAATTCGACGATAAAACGCCGGTGATCAAGTCCACAACGGGTATATTGTTATACAGCAAAAAAGAGGCCCTGCTTAACGAGGAGCTGGCCTGTATCCGCTGCGGCGCCTGCGTCAGGGAGTGCCCGGCGTTCCTTATGCCTACTCTTATCAGCCTGGCTTCCAAAAAAGGCCTCTGGCCGCAGGCTAAAGTTTACGGCGCTTCTGACTGTATTGAATGCGGGATATGCAGTTACGTGTGCCCCTCAAACATCAGGCTGGTTCAGCACATAAAGAGGGCGAAGCTGGAGGTGGCGAGATGAAAGAAACCCTGCGTTATGGCTTTATCCTTGGAACTATCTGTATCGTCGCGGGCGGCCTTTTGGCAGGGATAAATTTCCTGACAAAACCCCGGATTATCGCCCAGGCGCAGGCAGAAGAGGAGAGCGCCTTGAAAGAAGTCATGCCCGAGGGCGAAAGTTTTGAGCCGGCGAAAAAAGAGAACGGGGTTATTTACTATAGGGTGCGCGATAAAGAGGGCAAGTATATTGGAGCCGCCTTCAAGGCTTCCGGAAAGGGGTATTCCAGCGCAGTGGATACGCTTGCCGGGATGTCCCCGGACGGCCAGATAATAGCGGTTAAAGTGTTAAGCCAGAACGAAACTCCGGGCCTGGGAGCGAATGTAGTCGAGCCTCCTTTTACCGGGCAGTTCGCGGGCAAGAACATACAAGACCTGGAAGGTGTTCAGGCGATTACCGGCGCGACTATTTCTTCAAAGGCGGTTATAGATTCAGTCCGTGAAAAGGGGAAAGAAATTTTTGAGTTGATAAAAGATGAAAAATAAGCTGACCGTAAATATATCCCCGCATCTGCATAATAACGAATCGGTAAGCAAGATCATGTGGATAGTGGGCATAAGCCTGATCCCTGCCGGCGCCGCCGGAGTCATTATTTTCGGATTAAACGCCCTGACCGTTATGATCCTGGGGATCTTGTCGGCATTGGTTACGGAATGGCTTATGCAGTTGTTGGCTAAAAGAAGGATCACTATATTGGATGGAAGCGCGTTCCTTACCGGCCTTTTACTGGCTTATAATCTGCCTCCGGGGGTTCCCTTATGGCTTCCGGCGGCGGGTTCTTTCTTCGCCATCGCCATAGGTAAGCAAGTATTCGGCGGGTTGGGTCAAAATATATTTAATCCGGCGCTGGTGGGCAGGGTGTTCCTTATGGCCTCCTGGCCAAAATATATGACCACTTTTACTAAGCCCTTAAATTTCGACGCCGTAACCTCCGCTACCCCGCTTGCCGTTTTAAGGGAATCGGGGGTAATAGAAAATATCTCTTATCTGGACCTATTTCTTGGCAGAAGAGGGGGCTGCATCGGGGAAGTGTGCATATTGGCGCTGGTCGCGGGGGCTTTGTTTCTTTTCTGGAAGGGTTATATTTCGTGGCACATACCCGTAACTTATACCGCTGTGTTCGCGGCATTTGTCTATGCATTCGGCGGGGACGGCTTGTTCCGGGGGGATTGGTTCTTTCATATTCTAACCGGCGGGCTTATCCTCGGAGCTTTCTTTATGGCTACTGATTACGTTACCTCTCCGCTTACCAGGAAAGGGCAGGTCATTTTTGGCGCCGGATGCGGGATACTCACCGCGGTGATACGGCTTTGGGGCGGATATCCCGAAGGAGTATCTTACGCGATACTGATGATGAACGCGGCTACGCCGATAATCGACCGGTTTACCAGGAACAGGATCTACGGGACCATGATCCCGGTAAATAGAAAATAATGAAAAAATTATTCAGGGAGTTTTTTAAAGGCGTTATCAAAGAAAACCCGACATTTGTCCTTGCCCTGGGATTATGCCCGACGCTGGCAGTCTCCACGTCTGTAGTTAACGCGGTAGGCATGGGCGCCGCCGCGACATTTGTCCTTATGGGTTCCAACGCGATGGTCGCCATGATCAAGAATAATATACCGGCTAAAATACGCATCCCGTGCTTTATCGTTGTCATAGCGACCTTTGTGACCATTGTCGAGATGGTTCTTAAAGCGTATACCCCGGGATTAAACCGCGCCTTAGGCATATACGTGCCTTTAATAGCGGTAAACTGTATTGTCCTGGGCCGGGCCGAGGCGTACGCCTCAAAGAATACGCTAATGAATTCTTTATTCGATGGCCTGGGCATGGGAGCGGGGTTTACCTTAGCCTTAACTTTAATTTCAAGTATAAGGGAATATTTTGGCTCGGGCAAGATATTCGGTTACGCGCTATCTCACAAATTCGAGCCGGTTTCTATATTCGGCATGCCTTCGGGGGCGTTATTGGTCATCGGAATATTGCTCATATTATTTAATAGATTAAAGGGGAGAAAAAGTTGAACGCCGGCCAATTTTTGACCATTTTTATTTCATCGGTATTTATTTACAACGTGATCCTATCCCGTTTCCTGGGCCTCTGCCCTTTTATGGCAATATCAAAAGAAACAAAGCCGGCGCTGGCGATGAGCCTGGCCGTAACATTCGTGATCACCGCCTCTTCCATGATCACCTGGCTTATTTACAGGTTCCTGCTCCTTCCTTTTGGGCTCGCGTACCTGCGCACGGTGTCTTTTATCCTGGTAATCGCGGCCTTTGTCCAATTCGTGGAGTTGGTTATCCGTAAGGTAAGCCCGGCATTATTCAGGTTCTTTGGCATATACCTGACACTTATTACTACCAATTGCGCCGTATTAGGCGTTGCGGTACTGAACATAGACATGTTTTTCGCGGACGGCAGAGCGGTCGCGGGGAGCTTCTATTATTCAATATTCCAGGGAATCTGCACAGGCTTAGGGTTCAGCCTGGCGATGCTTCTTATGTCCGGGATCAGGGAAAGATTGGATTTGTGCGATGTGCCAAAGACAGTAAAAGAAATTCCGCTGGCATTTATCATCGCCTCTATCATGAGCCTCAGCTTCCTGGGTTTTAACGGTTTTAAGTTTTAATATATGGAGATACTCATACCGGTTTTGATTTTAGGTGTCCTGGGGTTTTTATTCGGCGTGGGATTGTCCATTGCCTCCAGGAAATTCGCCGTGAAAACCGACCACCGTTTGGAAACTATTGTCGGGCTTCTGCCCGGGGCGAACTGCGGGGCCTGCGGCGGCGCGGGGTGCTTTGGTTTCGCGGAGGCCATATTGAGCGGAAAAATGAGCGTGGATGCCTGCAAGGTCGCTGAAGAGAAGGTAAAAGAGAAGATAGCCGAAGTCCTGGGCGAGAAACTGGAAAAGAAAGTAAAATTGGTGGCGACCTTTCACTGCGGAGGGGGAAATAAAGCCAAGGATAAATTTTTATACAAGGGTGAGGCGGATTGCGTGGAAGCGAATTTGCTCTTCGCGGGACAGAAATCGTGTTTTTACGGTTGCCTGGGGTTTGGTAATTGCGTAAAGGCCTGCCCCTTCGGCGCGATAAAGATGTCGGATGAAGGGATCCCGGTCGTGGACGAAGCCAAATGCAAGGGGTGCAATAAATGCGTTTTGATCTGCCCCAAGAAGTTATTCACCCTCAGGCCTGTAACTCATAAGATCCATGTTGCCTGCGCTTCCCATGACCTAGGCAGAGAAGCTGCCGCGGCGTGCCCGGCCGGTTGCATCGCCTGCCGTAAATGCGAACAGATTTGCCCGGCAGACGCGATAAAATTAATTAATAACTTAGCGGTCATCGATTATAAGAAATGCACATCCTGCGGGAAATGCGTGGAAGCATGCCCCAGAAAGTGCATAAAAAAGGTCTCCGATAAAGGATAGAAAAATGACGAATATCGCTGTTTTTGCTTCAGGCCGGGGAACGAATCTCAGCGCGATCATAAAGGCGGTTAAAAAGGGGAAAATCCAGGCTAATCTGTCTTTACTCGTTTGCGATCAGCCGGGCGCCGGTGCGGTTGGCCGGGCAAAAAGGGCCGGCGTAAAGACCGCGCTGGTCAAAAGGCAGGATTTCCACGGGAAGAAAGAATTCGAAGATAAGATCATTGAGTATCTAGAAGAAAGCAAGATAGATTTGATCGTTATGGCCGGGTTCATGCGGATATTGAGCCCCGGTTTTGTCGAAAAGTATTCCGGCCGCATCCTGAACATACATCCGGCGCTTTTGCCGGCATTTAAAGGCTCTCACGCGATAAAAGACGCCTTCGAATACGGGGTAAAAGTTACCGGGGCCACCGTGCATTTTGTGGATGAAAAGATGGACCACGGCCCTATAATCCTGCAGAAGGCAGTGGTTATCGAAGGAAACGACAGCCTTGGATCACTGGAAAATAAGATCCATAAGGCCGAGCACCGGCTTTACCCCGAAGCCATCAGGTTATTCTGCGAAGGAAAACTGAAGCTGGAGGGAAGAAGTGTGAAGGTTCTTTAATACGCGGGCAGGGGCCTGGAATATAGCGTCGCCTTGTCCAGGATCATTCTATCCCCCGTAAGCAGGTCATTTATCTCCACGCGCGAAAAATCCCGGAAATCATAAGCCTTTACGCAGTAATTTACAATATTCAAGAATTCCTTCATGATGTCAAAGGGCTTCGCGGGTTCCAGGGATTTGGCGGAATACTCCAGGATAAAAGCCCCGTCATTGAATATGCCGTCAATTTTCTCGATCTTGAAATTATTCTTCAGCTCCTCCGCCTGAAGCTTTACGGTGAGCCTTTGGACCATCTGCTGGGTGAGGAAATCCGGCAGGGTAATGTTATAGAATTTCAGGTGCGATCCGGACGCATCCTTTATTGCCTGCGTATTTAAGCCGAATTTCATCACGTACCTTTTGTTGAGCTCCGTGGAAGGCATGTCCCCGCCATAAGACTTCTTTATATCCATTACATTTCCCATAATAATATAATCCAGCCCGATATTTATATCCGAAGACCAGAGCGCGAAGAATTCAGGCGCTTTATCCGCGCTCAGAAGGACCCGGCCGACGGTGGTAAGTATGTTCCGCAATTTATCGGTCATCTCCTCATCCAGTACCTTGCCTTCGGTGACCCCGTATTCTTTATGTAATATTTTTTGCAGAGGTATGTATATCCAAATGGTGGTATCGGTCATGCGGGCAAGCACATCGAGGCCATACTCCTCTTTACATATCTGTTTAACATGATAAGGGATATCTTCTCCCTTGAAGGTTGGTTCAAAGGATTCCTGGCAACCGGATAAAGTTAGGAGAAGGAGGAGGCTAAATAACGGCAGGGCGGCTTTTACCAAATTCTTTGAAAATAGCTTCGATCTCATCATAATCAAGCTCTTCTTTCTTAAGCAGCTCTTCAGCGAAGCGGTCTAAAAGCGGGCTTTCTTTTTTTAGGAGGATTTCCACTTCCTTAAGGCAACCCTGCAGGATATCCTGTGTTTCCTGGTTCAGTTGTTCCTTTATCTTTTCGGACAAGAACGATACCTTTTCGCCGCGAAAGACCCCGTATTCCGAATGGGACGTTTCCAGGAGGGTGTAATCGCCGATAAGGCCGCTGTTCCCCATGCCGAAACGCCAGACCATCTGGTGGGCGTACCACATTGCCTGATGGAAATCGGAAGCTACGCCTGTAGTAGTGGTGTTGAACTTCAATTTTTCAGCGACATAAGAACCAAGCGAAGATTTTATCTGGCCGAGCCATTCTTCCTTAGTATGCACATGCAGCTCTTCGCGCGGGTGCGGCACCACCATCCCTAAAGCTCCTCCGCGGGCGGTGATGGTAGCCTTGAATACGTCGTGAAAAGGCTGCAGGAAATATGTGGCAACGGCATGGCCCGCTTCGTGATAGGCGACTTTTTTCCTCTCACCCTCGTTAAAAATGACCTTGTGCTTTATGCCCATTTCCACCCTGTCCATCGCTTCCGTAATTTCCTTAAGGCCGATCCTTTCCTTTTTATTACGTACCGCTATCAGGGCCGCTTCGCGCACGAGATTGGAGATATCGGCCGGGCTTTTGCGCACTGCCATGCGCGCCAGGCGCGGCAAATCCAATGAGGCGTCGTATTTTACGTCTTTCAGATAATAAGCGAATAATTTTTCCCTTTCCTCCAGATTCGGCAAGTCAACGTAGATCTTACGGTCAAACCTGCCCGGCCTTAATAGGGCCTGGTCGAGGAAGGTTTCCGGCGCGTTCGTGGCGCCGATCAGGACAACATTATAGTCCTTTTCTTTAAGCCCGTCCATTTCCACGAGCAGCTGGTTCAAAGTGGTGTTGGATTCTGTCTGCCCGCCGAAGCCCCTGTCCGCGGCGCGCTGGGCGCCTACGGCGTCCAGCTCATCTATGAAGATGATGCATCCGCCTTCGACATAAGCCAGCTGCCTTGCCTGTTTGAAAAGTTTACGGATGCGGCTGGCGCCGACACCGACGAACATTTCTATGAATTCTGACCCCGACATGGACAAGAAAGGCATATTCGCTTCGGTAGCTATCGCCTTTGCCAGGTAAGTCTTTCCGCAGCCGGGAGGGCCGATCATCAGTATACCCCTTAAGATCTTTCCCCCGATAAGCTGCAGCTGGGCGCGGTCAACGACCAGGCGGACCACCTCCATCGCTTCCTGTTTTCCTTCTTCCATGCCGATGACGTCAGACCAGTGGATGCTGATCTCTTTGCCTTCTACCGCCTTTTTATGCAGGTGGGTGAATTTCATATGCCCGCCGCGCATAAGCCATATCCAGAGCGCGCCGCTTAAAGGAAGGCTTATGACGTGCAGGACCAGGAAGATATAAAAGAAGAGTCCGTACTGGGCGAGAGCGGCTTTTTTAAAGTAGGATTCCGAAGTGGTCCACGCGGTTATGGCGTTTCTCAGGAAGAATATAAAAGAGATACCCAGTATCGTGGCTAAAAGGGCGATAGTCAGGCCCAGCCAGTGGAACTGTAGGAAAAGCTTTATTTTCCGTGTATTTTTCTTATTCATTCCAATAAAGATAACATACTTTTTTTACGGTGTCAACCTAATAACTCACCTTTTGGGCGTTTTCTGTTGACTTAAAATTTATTCGTGATAAAATCTATTGGTTCAAATTCCAAATTTACATTGAGGAGGAATAATGGCTAAGATAAAAAAAGTTTTGGCGCGCGAGATCCTGGATTCAAGGGGCAATCCCACGGTGGAAGTGGATATAGTTTTGGATTCGGGCATACTGGGAAGGGCGGCTGTCCCTTCGGGGGCCTCTACCGGAGAAAAGGAGGCCTTGGAATTAAGGGACGGCGACAAGAAGAGGTATTTAGGTAAGGGGGTTTTGAAGGCGGTAAATAACGTAAATACGCTTGTGGCCTCTAAGATCAAAGGAATGAACGCGGATTTCAGGAAGATAGATAAACTACTTATCGACCTGGATGGGACGCAATTCAAATCCAAGTTAGGCGCCAACGCCATCCTGGGAGTGTCCATGGCAGCCGCCAAGGCGGACGCTTTATCCAAAAAACAGGCTTTATATAAATATTTGGGTAAGGGTACCGCCGCTGTCCTGCCGGTCCCCTTGATGAACATTTTAAACGGAGGCCTGCATGCCGACAATAACCTGGATATACAGGAGTTCATGATTGTTCCGGCGGGCGCCCCCAGCTTTCGCGAGGCGCTCAGGGCCGCGGCGGAAGTATTCCATAATCTGAAATCGATCCTGAAATCAAAAAAGCTTTCTACATCCGTCGGAGACGAGGGCGGGTTTGCCCCTAGTTTGAATTCAAACGAAGAAGCCCTGCGATTGATACTGGAAGCGATCGAGAAGGCCGGGTATAAACCTGGAGGAGATGTTTTTCTGGCGTTAGACTGCGCGGCAAGTTCATTCTATAAGGACGGGTCTTACAGCTTCGAAAATTCACAAAAGAGCTCTTCCGACTTGATCGCCATATATGAAAAATGGCTGGATAAATATCCTCTTTTATCCATCGAAGACGGGCTTTCCGAGCATGACAGCGCGGGATGGATAGAGATGACCTCCCGCCTGGGTAAAAAATTGCAGCTGGTGGGAGACGACATATTCGTTACCAACCCCGCGATCTTTAAGGAAGGCATTAAGCATGGAATAGCCAATGCCATCCTGGTGAAGGTAAACCAGATAGGTTCCCTTTCTGAGACGCTGGAAGTCCTGGATATGGCCAAAAAGAATAAATATAAAGCGGTGATCTCCCATCGTTCAGGCGAGACCGAGGATACGACTATCGCGCATCTCGCGGTGGCCTCCGGCTGCGGCCAGATCAAGACGGGTTCCGTATCGCGCACGGATAGGATCTGCAAATATAACGAACTTTTGAGGATTGAAGAGGAGCTTGGGGGTAAAGCGGTGTATGCCGGGCGCCTCATGAAAAAATGATCCTGAAGAAGTTATTTTCGCTTTTCGGCGCCGCTGTTTTTCTGTTGATAATATTTTTGCCGGGATACACAAAACTGCAGGAATTGCGGGATAAGAACCATGACCTGGAGAAGAAGATCAAGTATTTAAACGTGGAAAACGCCCTCCTGCAGCAGGAATTAAAACGTATAGAAAACGACCCCGTGTATCAGGAAAAGATCGCCAGGGAGAAGATGGGTGTCGTGCGTAAAGGCGAAGTGCCCATAAAGGTCATCCCTGAAAAATAATAATTATTGCAACCCGGCGTTATTTGCGTTATATTGGATTCGCGGGGTGGAGCAGTCTGGTAGCTCGTCAGGCTCATAACCTGAAGGTCATGAGTTCAAATCTCATCCCCGCAACCATTTAAAAGCCCTGTAAGTTTTTGAATTACAGGGTTTTTTATTGTGGTATAATTAAAAGCGGCCTAAAATGAAAAAAATTATTCTGACCTTTTCCTTAATAATCTGCTTTGTCCTGCCTCTTCTTGCCCTTGATGAAGCCGAAAAAGAGAAGGCCAAAAAGGAATTCCAGGATCTAAAAGCCGCCTTCGAGGAAGAGATCTCTTACCCGCCTTACTCGGAATACACTTTTACGGACAGGTATTGGGATTCAGATAGCGGCCGCGAGATAATCGCTATGGGTAAAAAAGCCCTGCCTTTTATCATTCAGGAGATCAGTTATGGAAAATCCTGGTATTGCGCCGCGGCGCAAAGGATTACCGGTGTAAAAATGCGCGGGCCCAGGCCCGAAGACCTGGCGGAACAATGGCTGCGATGGTGGGAAGAAAATAAGGAGGGAATTTCCTATGAGTAAAAAAACGGTATTATTGAGTTTGATTTTATTCGTTTTTCCCGTTTATTCCGCTTTTAGTCAAGAAGGCGCTCCCGAATATCCGCCGGTAGAAAGCCAGACGTCTACTGATGCGCAAGGGGGCAGGTACGTGCTGGTTACGGTAAATAAGTCCGGCTCATACGCCGCGTCGACATATTCCAGCGGCACGAGCGGAGCCAGGATACTGCAAAAAAAGACGCCGGCGGCGGTGCTGGACAGTTACATGGGCGTAGTTTACAGATGCACGGACATAAAAGCTGAGAGGCCTTTATGGATCAAATCGGACTTAGGCAAGAATTCCGGGAAGACCATTTCCAAGAAGAAATATTCCATAACCGTGCCCGCGTATTCGGGGGAGGATTATAAGATCCCGGCGATCGTTCTGGATATCGATGAAGGCAAAGCCTGGGTCTGTTCGGACCTGGTTTCCGAGAGTTCCATCTGGATCCAGACCGACCTGCCGAAAGAGATAACTAAAGAAGGCTATCAATACCGCTATCAGTAGGGTTTTTTATTGCCAACAGCCCTATTTCTGGTATAATAATATTTTCTAAAAGGGAGAAAAATAATGATCGAGCGTTATTGCCTGCCTAAGATGTCGAAGATATGGCGGGATGAGTTTAAATTCAAGGCGATGCTTGATATAGAGATACTCGCTTTGGAAGCCCTTACCCGCAATAAATGCATTCCCCCAGCCGCGGTCAAAAGGATCAAGAGCAAAGCCAAATTCAATATAAAGGAAATAAAGAAGCTTGAAGAAAAGACCCAACACGATGTAGTGGCATTTGTCTGCAATGTAGCCCAATATATCGGGCCTGACGCCAAATACCTGCATATGGGGTTAACTTCTTCGGATATACTGGATACAACCCTTGGAGTTCAGCTTAACGCCGCTTCTGACATACTCATTGATGATGTAAACAGGCTGCTAAAAGTGTTGGCCATGAAGGCGAAAAATTACAAAGATATGGTCTGTGTCGGCCGCACGCATGGCGTCCATGCTGAGCCTATGACTTTCGGTTTGAAATTCGCTCTTTGGTTTGACGAAATGAAGCGTAACTTAGAGCGCCTGAAACTGGCAAAAGAGGAAGCGGCGGTGGGCAAGATTTCCGGCGCTGTAGGTACATTCGCGAATATCGACCCGGAGGTTGAGGCATATGTTTGCAAGAAATTAGGCCTTAAGGCGGCTAAAATTTCTACGCAGGTGATCCAAAGAGACATCTACGCCGTCTTTATGGCCAGATTAGCGATAATTGGTTCCAGCCTCGAGAAGTTCGCCACGGAGATCAGGCATTTACAGAGGACGGAAGTTTTGGAAGCGGAGGAACCCTTCGGGAAGGGCCAAAAGGGTTCTTCAGCTATGCCGCATAAACGTAATCCGGTAATCTGCGAACGTATCTGCGGTCTCAGCCGTATTCTCAGAGGAAACTCCTTAGTCGCTATGGAGAATGTCGCGCTATGGCATGAGCGGGATATCAGCCATTCTTCGAGCGAGCGGGTGATCATGCCGGATTCTACCATCCTTCTTGATTATATGCTGAACAAATTCATCGAAGTCATTGAGGGGTTGACAGTCCATCCTGAGAACATGCTGGCAAATCTGGTAAAGACGAAAGGGCTGATCTTCTCCCAGAGACTTCTTTTAGAGTTAATGAACAAAGGCCTTAGCCGGCCTGAAGCTTATGACCTGGTGCAAAAGGTGGCTATGCAAGCTTGGAAGCGAAGCGCGGATTTCAAGGAGCTGCTCTTAAAAGAGAGCGAAATTTTGCGTTATCTTGACGCGAAGGAATTGGACGAGATATTTGACCTGGATTATTACCTTCGCAACATAAAAAAGGTTTTCGATAGAGTCGGTTTGTAACCCCTTCCTCAAAAAACCCCAAAAATTTACCATGCAGTATAAAATCGAGATCAAGGATAAAACGGGAATCTTTGACGCCGTCGGAGAAGGGATCAAAAAGGATATCTTTGACCTGGGAATCGAGTCGGTCAAGAGCGTCGGCTTTGTCCAGGTTTATACGCTTGAGGGAGGCATTACGCCGCGCGAGGCCGTACGCATTTGCGAGGAACTTTTAGCCGATAGCGTATCCCAGGATTACTCTATAGGCGTCCCCGGATTCCCCCAGACAGCCGAGGCGGGGGCATTCGTGATCGAAGTAGCCTATAACGCGGGCGTTATGGATCCCGTCGAGGAATCGGCGTTAAAAGGGATACGGGACCTGGGAATAAAATCGGTCAATTCGGTCAAGACCGCGAAAAAATATTCCATAAAAGGCAGGCTTGACGCCGCGCAGTTAAAAATGATCTCGGAGAAGCTGCTTTATAATAAATTGATACAGCATATTGTCAAGCCGCCCAGCCATCCGGCTGCCCGGCCATTGGCCAAAAAGGACTCCGGATACGGGTTTGAGCTGACCAGGGTGGACCTTTTAGGCGCTAGCGACGGAAAACTGAAAACCATCAGCGGCAAAGGGCAGTTGTTCTTGAACCTGGCCGAGATGCGTAAAATAAAAGATTATTTCAGGAAGATCAAACGCAATCCCACGGACTGCGAGCTGGAAACTATCGCCCAGACCTGGTCGGAACACTGCGGCCATAAAACCTTCCGCGGTAAAATTGATTACAAAGAAGTAACCGAAACGCAGGGCCGCGGGGTAACCAGGAAGATAGACAATCTTCTTAAGTCGACGATAATGAAAGTCACCAAAGAGCTGAATAAGCCCTGGTGCGTATCGGTCTTCAAGGATAATTCCGGGGTGATCAGGTTCGACGACAAATATAATATTTGTTTTAAGGTGGAAACGCATAACCATCCTTCGGCCCTTGAGCCTTTTGGAGGCGCGAATACGGGTATCGGGGGCGTTATCCGCGATCCTTTGGGAACCGGCCTGGGCGCCGCGCCTTTCCTTAATACCGATGTTTTCTGTTTCGCGCCTCCGGATTACCCTTTCGAAAAATTACCTCCCGGAGCGCTGCATCCGAAAAGGGTGATGAAGGGCGTAGTCTCCGGGGTACGCGATTACGGAAATAAGATGGGGATCCCCACGGTAAACGGGGCTGTTCTGTTCCATGAGCGTTTTGTAGGCAACCCCCTGGTTTATTGCGGCACCGCCGGCATACTGCCTAAAGAGAAATCTTTTAAGCGGGCGGAAAAAGGGAACCTTGTAGTCGTAGTAGGCGGCAGGACGGGCAGGGACGGCATACACGGCGCGACTTTTTCCTCGGGGGAACTTACTCATGAGTCCGAGAAGATCTCCAGCGGAGCGGTACAGATCGGCAATCCCATCCAGGAAAAAAAGATGGTGGATACTATCCTCCAGGCGCGGGATCTAAACCTGTATAACGCCATTACGGATTGCGGGGCGGGAGGCCTTTCCAGCGCCGTGGGAGAGATGGGCAGCGACCTGGGGGTGGAAGTATTCCTGGAGAAAGTCCCCTTGAAATATGAAGGCTTGTCATATACGGAGATCTGGATCTCGGAATCGCAGGAGCGGATGGTACTTTCCGTCCCGGAAAAAAATATAAAGGAGCTATCAGGCGTATTCTCCAGGGAGAACGTCGAAGCGGTGGTTATCGGCAGGTTTACAGGCACAAAGAGGCTGAAGCTCTTTTATAAGGATGCCCTGGTTTGCGACCTGGATATGCGCTTTCTGCACGAGGGTTTGCCGCAGATCGAAAAGAAAGCCGTATACATAAAGCCGCGCCATGAAGAACCGCGATTTTCCTGCCCTAAAGATTTGACGGGTGTATTAAAGAACCTTCTTTCGCGCTACGACATATGCTCAAAAGAGTGGATAATCCGGCAGTATGACCACGAGGTGCAAGGAGGCTCTGTCCTTAAACCGCTGGCGGGCATCGTTAATGACGGCCCCTCGGACGCGGCGATAGCCAAGCCGGTCCTTGGTTCTAAAAAGGGCGTAGTTGTTTCCTGCGGCATAAATTTCAGGTATGGCTTTATCGATCCCTACTGGATGGCGGCTTCCTGCATTGACGAGGCGCTGCGGCAGATAATCTCCGTGGGCGGCTCGTTGAGCAAGACAGCGTTGTTGGATAATTTCTGCTGGGGTAATCCGGATAAGCCCGACCGCCTGGGCTCTTTGGCCAGGGCGGCTTACGGGTGTTATGATATTGCCAAGGGATTTGGGGTGCCTTTTATTTCAGGAAAAGACAGCCTGTACAATGAATATACGGTCAGGAATGAATCCATAGCAATCCCGGGGACCCTGCTGATCTCGGCGATCTCTGTAATGGAAGACGCGGGAAAGGCGGTTTCAATGTATGCCAAAAACCCGGGCGACCTGATTTATGCCGTAGGCGAAACTTTTGACGAATTAGGCGGATCCCATTATTATGGCCTCTCGGGCTTTACCGGGAGCAGTGTCCCGCGGGTGAACACGCGAAAAGCGTTAAAGGCCTTCAATGCCTTGGCCCGCGCTTCTTCGAAAGGGTTGATACGCGCGGCCCATGACTGCTCAGAAGGAGGGATAGGCGTTGCCGCCGCGGAGATGGCGTTCGCGGGCGGATTGGGGATGGAGATATTCCTCGGTGAAGTGCCCTTTACCCCGAAAACCCAAAATCTGGCCAGGAACGATTTTATTTTATTTTCCGAGTCTAACTCCCGGTTCATCGTGGAAGTGGAAAAGAAAAACCGCGGGGCCTTTGAGAAGATCCTCAAGGGGGTCCCATTCGGTTTGATCGGGTGTTTATCTGATAAAAAAAACCTCAAAGTCATCGGTTTGGACGACATCCCCTGCCTGAGCGCGCGGATTGACGAGCTGAAAGAAAGCTGGCAGAAACCTTTAAGGTGGTGAAAATGGCCAAAATAAACATCAAAGACGATTTTACGAAAGACGATACATGGAGGGTTTTCCGCATTATGTCGGAATTCGTGGAAGGCTTCGAGATACTCTCCGAGATCGGCAGGGCTGTCTCTATTTTCGGCTCAAGCCGTTCGTCCAGCGCCTATAAATATTACAGGCTGGCGGAAGATACGGCTTACCGCTTGGCAAAAGCCGGTTACGCGGTGATCACAGGCAGCGGGCCGGGCATAATGGAGGCGGCTAACAAAGGCACGAAAAGGGCCGGCGGAAAATCCATCGGTTTGAATATCCAGCTTCCTTCGGAGCAAAGGTCCAATAAATACGTGGATACGCTGCTTGATTTTCATTATTTTTTCGTGCGGAAGGTAATGTTCGTGAAATACGCGAAGGCCTTCGTGATCATGCCGGGAGGTTACGGTACTTTGGATGAGTTTACCGAAGCCATAAACCTTATTCAGACGCACAGGATCTCGAAATTCCCTGTCGTGCTTTTCGGCAGCGATTACTGGAAAGGTATGCTTGATTGGCTTAAAGAAAAAGTATTGAAAGACGGCAATATCAGCAGACAGGACTTGAACATTTTCACCGTTGTAGATGAGCCGAAAGAAGTAGTAAGGGTGATAAATAAATTCTATGGCAAAACCTAAAGTCTGCGTATTGAGGACGGCGGGGACCAACTGCGATAAAGAGACGGCATTCGCCTTTTCTGAAGCGGGCGCCTCCGCGGAATTAGCGCACATCAACAGTTTATTTGAGCCGCAAAAGAAACTGAGTGAGTACGATATCCTGGCGATCCCCGGAGGTTTCTCGTACGGGGATGACGTTGCCGCGGGAAAGATCCTGGCAAACGAGCTAAGATACAAGTTAATAGGCGACATAAAAAAATTCATTCAGGATGGGAAATTGATCATCGGCATTTGCAACGGTTTCCAGGTATTGGTAAGGAGCGGCCTGTTGCCCGGCAGCCCTTCGTTGTCACAGGAAGCCAGCCTGATCATAAATGATTCGGGGAAGTTCGAGGACCGGTGGGTTCATCTTAAAAATCCCAAATCCCAAAAGAAATGTATTTGGACAAAAGGATTGCCGGGATTGATTTCGTTACCTATAGCGCATGGGGAAGGAAAATTCGTGGTAAAAGACAAGTTTGTCTTAGAGCGGATTGAGGAACAGGGGCAGATCGTTTTCCAATACTGCGACGAGGAAGGGAAAGCCGGGGATTATCCCGTCAATCCAAACGGGTCAACCGGGGACATCGCCGGTATCTGCGACGAGACGGGCAGGATCTTTGGCCTTATGCCGCACCCCGAAAGGCATATATCCGTTTTACAGCATCCCCGCTGGCCAAGATCAAAAAAACACGGGGATGGTTCAATGATATTCGCAAACGCCGTGAATTATTGCAGGAGGAATCTATGACCAACAACGATGAGCCTAAGGAATATTGCGGCTTATTCGGTATAACCAACCATAAGCAGGCCGCCTGGCTTACTTATTTGGGCCTTTACGCGTTACAGCACCGGGGACAGGAAGCTTGCGGCATAGTGGCGAATAATAACGGCGTATTATCTTTACATAAGAACATGGGTTTGGTTAACGATGTTTTTAACCCGCATATCCTCGGTGAATTAAAAGGCTCGATGGCTATCGGGCACACCCGCTATTCGACCACCGGGTCAAGCATATTGAAAAATACCCAGCCGCTTTTGATTGATTTCGCCAAGGGTTCGATCTGCATCGCGCATAACGGTAACCTGGTGAATTCCCTAAGCCTTAGGCAGGGCCTGGAGAGAACGGGCTCCATATTCCAAACGACTACCGATTCGGAGATCATCATCCATCTTATGGCCAGGGCAAAAACCCAGGACCTGCTCGAAAGTTTGGTATACGCGTTGAAAAAAATAAAAGGCGCTTATTCGCTGATCTTAATGAGCAATGACCACCTTATAGGCGTACGGGATCCGTTAGGCTTCCGGCCATTGGCGATCGGTAAAGTAGGCAATTCCTTGTGCCTGGCTTCCGAAACATGCGCCTTGGATCTGATCAACGCGAAGTTCCTGCGCGAAGTGGCTCCGGGGGAGATCGTCATTATCGGCCCGGACGGGTTAAAATCGATAAAGCCTGACGGGCTGCAGTCAATCGACAGGTTCGCCTTCTGCGCTTTTGAGCACGTTTATTTTTCCAGGCCCGACTCCATCGTCTTCGGGGATACCGTGCACACCGTAAGGCGCAGGCTAGGGGAACAGCTGGCAAAGGAACACCCTGTAAAGGCGGATTTCGTCGTGCCTGTCCCGGATTCCGGATTTTCCGCCGCGCTGGGCTATTCTAAACTTTCCGGGACCCCTTTGGAGATGGGCATTATCCGCAACCACTATGTCGGAAGGACCTTCATTGACCCGGCTCAGGATTCCCGCGACCTGGGGGTTAGGGTAAAATTCAACCTGCTTAAAGATATTTTAAAGGGGAAACGCATTGTAGTAGTCGATGATTCGATCGTCCGCGGAACGACTTCGCAGATACGCGTGCGGAATTTGCGCAAGGCGGGCGTAAAAGAAGTGCACCTGCGCATTTCCTGCCCGCCCCATCGTTTCCCTTGTTTTTATGGGATAGATTTTCACCGTTCATCGGAGCTGATCGCGAACAGGTATGAATCCCTGGATAAGATAAGGCAGTATCTGGGAGTGGACAGTCTGGGATATTTGAGCCTTGAGGGTATGCAGGTCTGCTTCAAGTACCCTGAAAATTATTACTGCACTGCCTGCTGGACGGGGAATTATCCCATCGAGGCGGAAAGAAAGCACGGGAAATTTTCGCTTGAGGCGCGCTGCTGCGGACAAGGGGGCGTATGATGGGAATAACTTATAAGAAAACCGGCGTTAATATCGCGGAGGCGGATAAATTCGTCAACGCTATAAAACCTTTTACCCGGGGGATCGGCGGATTCGGGGGGCTGTATCCATTAGCCGCTCATAAATACAAAGAGCCGTATCTGGTTTCTTCGACCGACGGCGTGGGGACAAAATTGAAGATCGCCTTTTTATCCGGAAAGCATGACACAGTGGGTATTGACCTGGTGGGGATGAATGTCAACGATATCCTTTGTTCCGGCGCCCGGCCTTTATTTTTCCTGGATTATATCGCCACCGGCAAGGTCCGCAAAAAAGTATTAGTGGACGTGGTCAAGGGGATAGCTGACGGATGCCGCCAGGCGGGCTGCAGCCTGGTGGGAGGGGAGACCGCGGAGATGCCCGGTTTTTATAAATCCGACGAATATGATTTAGCGGGCTTCTGCGTGGGAATAGTCGACAAAAAAAAGATGATCGACGGCTCAGGGATAAAGCCCGGGGACAAGATCCTCGGCTTGGAATCGAACGGCCTGCATTCCAACGGCTTCTCCCTGGTAAGAAACGTTTTCTCGCGAACTGAGCTCAAGAAGCGTTCCGGCGAGCTGCTCAGGCCTACCCGCATTTACGTCAAGCCTGTGCTTAGTTTGCTGGACACCGAGGCGCAGGGTACGATCAAAGGGATCGCGCACATTACCGGGGGGGCTTTTTACGATAAAATATCACGTATCCTGAGAAATGTAGACGCCAGGATTTATCGCGACTCCTGGATCATCCCCCCGATATTTAGGTTGATCCAAAAGAAAGGGAATGTCGCGGATAAAGAAATGTTCCATACTTTCAATATGGGGGTAGGGATGGTTTTAATAGTCAAAGAAAACCGCGCGCGATCCATTATCTCAAAACTCGCGGGGTTTAAGGTCCGGTCATGGGTTATGGGAGAGGCTGTAAAAGGAAGAGGGAAAGTTGAGATATTATGATAGGTTGAAGAATGGATAATCCGGAGAAGCGGGGCGTACCATGGCAAAACAGGCAGGGATCAGGACCGGCGGACGCTTTCTGGAAAACCCTGAAATTCATCTTATTCAAGCCCGCGAAGTTCTTCGCTGATCTAAAAGCGGAAAAGTCCTACCTCGCGCCGCTTTCATTCGCGTTTTTCGCGTGTTTGATCACGGCATTCGGTATCACCGCGCTGAACGCGGTATATAAAAGAAGTATCTTCTCCCCAAAATTCTTACTGGCTTTAGTTTCCAGCTTTATTTCGACTTTTGTAATAGTGCCTATCGGGCTGTTTATTATGTCGGGCATTATGTACCCGTTCGTCCTGTTATTGAAGGGCAAAGGGAAATTCAAGGGGACCTTTGATATTTTAGCCTACAGCTCAGCCGCGAACGTAGTTTCAATTATCCCCCTCATTGGTTCAATAGCCGCGTGGATCTGGGGGATCATTATCATGGTAACCGGTTATAAGCAGGTCCATCAATTCAGCACGCCAAAAGCGATCGTCGCGTATGGTTTCCCCATGCTGTTTATAATAGCGGTATTGTCGGCCGCTATCGCGGTCCCTAATTTTTTAAACGCGAGGCTCGCGCTTAATGAGAACGCGGCAGAGGCGACGGTGAAGTCTATCGCGGCGGCAGCCGAAGATTACGCGGCCCAAAAGAACGGAGAATATCCGGCGGGCGAATCTGACTTTAAATTCGCCCCCCCCGTTTACATGGACAAGATCAATAACAATCAAGCCATCCTCGGCTACGTTTATTCTTTAGATATGGGACCCGCCGGATACAAGATAAGCGCAACGCCGGATAAATGCGGGATTACGGGCAATAAGATATTTACCATAGAAACGAAAAGTCAGATCGCTGAGAAAAACTGTTTGAAGGCACGATAGGAGGCAAGATGAATACTCTATTCTTTTTGGGAACATTAACGGTTATCATTTTTCTTACGGGCATCAGGATCGTCAGGCCCACGCACCGGGGTTTGATCGAGAGGTTGGGAAGGTATAACCGTTTCGCCAGCCCGGGATTCAGCTGGATCCTGCCCATAATAGAGAATATGTATCAGGTCAACATCACAGAGCAGATGGTGGACGCCGAGCCCCAAGAGATCATCACTTATGATAACCTTAACGCGAAGGTCGACGCGCAGGTTTATTTTAAGGTCAAGATCGATGAGGAAAGCGTCAAGAGCTGCCAATACAACGTGAATAACTACCAGTGGCAGATAGTGAACCTGGCCCGCACGACGTTAAGGAATATTATCGGCACGCTCACATTAAAATCCGCCAACAGCGAACGCGGGAAGATCAATGATGAGCTGCATAAGACGCTGATGAGCGAAACCGCGCATTGGGGCATTGAGATCGTGCGCACGGAATTAAAAGAAATAGATCCGCCCAAAGACGTGCAGGAGACGATGAACAAAGTCGTAAAGGCCGAGAATGAGAAAATCTCAGCCATAGATTACGCCACCGCCACGGAAACCGTCGCTGACGGCCAGAAGAGGGCGGAAATAAAGAAGGCCGAAGGCATAAAGCAGGCGAGGATATTGGAGGCTGAAGGCGAGTCTGAGGCGATAAAATTGGTGAACGAGGCGGCGGAAAAATATTTCGTGGGGAATGCCCAGGTTTTAAGGAAACTTGAGGCCGTAGAGAAATCCCTGCAGAATAACGCCAAGATCGTGGTCCCTTCGAATACCGAGCTGGTAAATGTCATCGGCGAGCTGGCCGGCGTATTGCCGCTGAAGAAAGAACAGAAGCAGGAGAAATAGTAAGGTTCCTTAAAAGATGAGAATATTAGTAGTTGGTTCAGGAGGCCGGGAGCACGCCTTAATTTGGAAGATCGCGCAGTCGAAATTAACGGAAAAGATCTTTTGCGCGCCGGGCAACGGCGGGATCTCTCAGCAGGCGGAATGCGTCGACATAAAGGCGGAAGATATCCCCGGATTGTTAGAGTTCGCGCGGAAAGAAAAGATAGATCTGACCGTTGTCGGCCCTGAAGGGCCTCTGCGCGGCGGGATTGCGGACGCGTTTAACAATTACGGGTTAAGTATATTCGGACCGGATAAAAAGGCGGCTCAGTTAGAGGCGAGCAAGATCTTCGCCAAGGAACTTATGGCAAAATATGGAGTTCCTACCGCCGATTTCAAGGTTTTTGACAACGCGGACGCGGCAAAGCGGTATATCGAGAGCAAGGGCGCCCCTTGCGTGGTCAAGGCGGACGGTTTAGCGCAGGGCAAGGGTGTGATCGTCGCAAAAAATGTCGATGAAGCGAAAGCCGCGGTAACCTCGATAATGCAGGAAAAAGCCTTTGGAGAGGCGGGAAACAGGATTATAGTCGAGGAATGCCTGCGGGGCGAGGAGGCATCCATCATCGTGCTTACAGATTCGCGGGAAGTCGTTCCATTGGCTTCGAGCCAGGACCACAAAAGGATCTTTGACGGCGACGAGGGCCCGAACACGGGAGGCATGGGAGCTTATTCTCCGGCCCCTGCCGTAACCGGAGCCGTATTTAAGGAGATATTGGAGAAGATCGTTTACCGGGCAATAGACGGCTTGAGCAAGGAAGGGATCAACTATAAGGGCGCTCTATACGCCGGTGTTATGCTCACAAAGGAAGGCCCGAAGGCCCTGGAATTCAACGCCCGTTTCGGCGATCCGGAAACCCAGGCGATAGTGCCGAGATACAAAACAGACTTGCTGGAGGCGATGCTCGCCGTAAGCGGCCAGAATTTGAGGAAAGTGGTGAAGGCGGGAGGCTTAAAATGGGATAGCCGCGCTTGCGTAAGCGTGGTGTGCGCCTCCGGAGGATACCCCGGAAAATATGAAAAAGGCAAAGAAATATCGGGGCTGGAGGAAGTAGCTAAGATGCAAGATGTGGTGGTATTCCACGCCGGCACTAAGAAGTCACAAGTCACAGGTCACAGGTCACAAGTAAAATATTTGACCAGCGGCGGCAGGGTTTTAGGCGTAACCGGATTGGGTAATACTATCGCCGCCGCGATCGAGACCGTATATCGGGCGGTAGAGAAGATCCATTTCGAGGGGATGCAATACAGAAGAGATATAGGGGCCAAAGCTTCAGGGGCACGCCCTTCCTGATCAGCGAAAGGGATGTTTTTCGTAAAAAGGAGAATACATGGATAAGCCGATAAGTATAATCATGGGCAGCCGGTCAGACCTTGGGATAGTTAAGGGCGCGATGGATTTACTCAAGGAATTTAAGGTTGGTTTTGAGGTCAAGGTCTTGTCCGCCCACCGCAGCCCGGGAGAATTGGCAAAATACGTTGAGGATGCCGTCAAAAAGGGAACGAAGATATTTATAGCCGCCGCCGGAGGAGCCGCTGCGCTATCCGGGGTTATCGCAGCGCATACGAGGCTGCCGGTCATAGGGATACCCATTGAGACCAAAAGCCTGAAAGGGATAGATTCATTGTTGTCCACCGTGCAGATGCCCGCCGGGGTGCCGGTAGGCTGCATGAGCATTGGAAAGCCAGGGGCTAAGAATTCCGCCATATTCGCTTTAGAGATACTGGGCATAAGCGATAAAAAGATCGGCGCTAAGCTCGGCGCTTACAAAAATAAAATGCGGATCAAGATCAAAAACACGAAGATAGATCTATGAAAACCAAGATCGCGAAATTAGACCGCTCGGATTTTATTTCCGACCACTTAAAAGAAGCGGCCGCCATAGTTTCACGCGGCGGGCTGGTGATCGTACCCACGGAAACGGTTTACGGCATAGCCGCGAATATGCTGGATGTGGGGGCGATGGACAGGCTCAATAAGATCAAGGCGCGCCCAAAAGATAAGTTCTTTTCGTTGCATATCGACATAAAAGAAAAACTGGAATATTACGCCGAAGAAGTGCCCTTATACGCCTACAAATTGATGAATAGATTCTGGCCGGGGCCGCTGACATTAGTATTCAAATCAAAGGAAAGAGGCACTATCGGCATCCGGATGCCGGACGACAACATCGCCTTAAGGGTGATCGCGCTTTCCGGCGTTCCGGTGGTAATGCCTTCGGCTAATTTTTCGGGAAAACCCGCACCCAAAGATTTTCTGGAAGCCATAAAAGATTTAGACGGCCTTGTGGATTTCGCCATCGATACCGGGCCGACCAAGCTCGGCAAGGAGTCCACGGTCATAGACTGCACCGCCCAGGATATAAGCGTTTTGCGTGAAGGCGCCATAAAGAAAGAGGATATCGATTCCGCAGCGGCGAAGAAATCCGTCCTTTTTATCTGTACCGGGAATTCCTGCCGTTCGGTTATGGCCAAGGCGCTTTTGGAGAAGGCCTTAAAGGAAAAGAACCGCGGGGACGTGGAAGTCTTATCCGCCGGCATTATGATGCTCGAGGGCCTGGGAGCCACAGACGAAGTAAGGGCGCTTCTAGAGCAGGAAGGGATAGACGTATCAGGGCACCGTTCCAAGAGGGTCACCAGGAATATGGTCAGGAGTTCTGACCTGATATTGGTTATGGAGAAACTGCATGAAAGAAGGATCCTTGAGATGGCTCCCGAAGCAAAAAATAGGGTGTTTTTGTTAAAGGAATTTGCTAAAATAGACACCGGGAACGGCCTGGATATCCCCGATCCGATCGGCCGGCCATACGAATTCTACGCCCAGACCTTGAATGTCATAAAAGAGGCAATAGAAAGGATAAGCAATATTATATGAGACCCATTGTCATCGCTTCAGACCACGCGGGATTCGCCCTCAAGGAAAAACTAAGGTTTATTTTGGAAGCAAAAAAACTTCGGGTACGGGACCTGGGGACATACACCCCCGAGCGCTGCGATTACCCCATGTTCGCTTATTGTCTGGCTAAGGAGATCTCCGAAGGAAGGTCGAAACAGGGGATCCTGGTTTGTAAATCCGGTATCGGCAACGCCATTGTGGCTAACAGGCTTTCCGGAGTGCGGGCCGCCTTATGTTACAATGTCAAAGCGGCGAGGCTTTCCCGCCGGCATAATGACAGCAATGTGCTTGTCCTGGGGTCCGGTTTTGTGAATTTTCAACAAGCCAGGAGGATATTAAACGCATGGTTGAATACCCGCTTCGAAGGCGGCAGGCACCTCAGGCGCTTGAACCAGTTAAGGAAAATAGAAAAGGAGTTGAAGAGAGATAAGTCATGAAACACATAAAAAAGGTCGATCCGGAAATTTACACGGCAATAAGGAATGAGATCAAGAGGCAGGAAGAAAATATCGAAATGATCGCCTCGGAGAATTTTACAGATACGGCTGTGCTGGAGGCGCAGGGCTCTGTGCTTACCAATAAATACGCTGAAGGATATCCGCGCGCGCGCTGGTACGGGGGATGCGAGAATGTGGATTCCGCTGAGCGCCTGGCCGTCGAACGCGCCAAAGAATTATTCGGCGCCGAGCACGTAAACGTCCAGCCGCATTCAGGTTCCCAGGCGAATATGGCCGTATATTTTTCCGTCTTGAATTTTAAGGATACCGTCCTGGCTATGGACCTGGCGTGCGGGGGGCATCTTACCCACGGGCATCCGCATAATTTTTCCGGGAAGTTTTATAACGTGGTCACATACGGCGTGGATAAAAAGACCGAGATCCTGGATTACGATAATATATTAAGCCTCGCGAAAAAACATAAACCCAGGCTTATTTTGGCCGGGGCATCCGCCTATCCAAGGAGGATGGATTTCAAGGAATTCCGCAAGATCGCGGATAAGGTGGGCGCTTATCTATTTGTGGATATGGCGCATATAGCCGGGTTGGTCGCGGCGGGAGTGCATCCATCCCCCGTGCCTTACGCGCATTTTGTGACTTCGACTACGCATAAGACCCTGCGCGGCCCCCGCGGCGGTTTTATCATCTGCAAAAAGGAGTTTGCCAGGAAGATCGACGCGGAAATATTTCCCGGCATCCAGGGCGGGCCATTGATGCATGTTATAGCCGCCAAGGCGATCGCTTTCCGTGAGGCAATGGGCGCAAAGTTCAAAACTTACCAGAGGCAGGTGGTGAAGAACGCGCGCGAACTCGCCAAGGCCTTGAGCCAAAAGGAATTCCGTATCGTCTCCGGAGGGACGGACACGCATTTATTGCTCGTGGATCTGACTGAGAAAATGATAACGGGGGCGGACGCCTCCGCCGCGCTGGATAAAGCTAACATCACCGTAAACAAGAACCTTATCCCTTTTGACAAGAAAGGCGCGGGGATAGCCAGCGGAATACGCCTGGGTACGCCGGCAATTACCACCCGGGGAATGAAAGAGCCGCAGATGCGCCAGATCGCCCGTTTTATATCGGAGGCCGTCGAGGCAAGCGACGACCCGGTGAAGTTAGGCGAGGTGAGGCGGGAAGTGGTCGCGTTAACCAAGCGTTTTCCAATTTATACCGAGTTATTAAAAGAGAGATAAATGAAAAATAAAAAAACGTATGAGCGGCCGAGCTGGGATGAGTATTTCTTGGAAGTGGCTTCTCTGGTTTCCCGCAGGGCTACCTGCCTCAGGCGCAAGGTAGGAGCTGTCCTGGTAAAAGATAAAAAGATCCTGGCGACCGGGTACAATGGCTCGCCTTCCGGGCTTAAGCATTGCCTTGATATCGGCTGCCTGAGAGAGAAACTGAAAATACCCTCGGGAGAGCGCCACGAACTTTGCCGCGGGCTGCACGCCGAACAGAACGTCCTTTTGCAGGCCGCGCTTTACGGTGTAAGCACAAGGGGAAGCATCCTTTACGTTACCAACCAGCCGTGCGTGATCTGCGCCAAGATGCTCATTAACGGAGGGATCATAGAGATCGTTACTTCCGGTGATTATCCGGATAAATTAGCAAGGGATTTTCTCAAAGAAGCCAAGATAAAGGTCAGAAAAGCCAAATGAAGTGTCCGTATTGCGGCCATAAAGAAGACAAAGTCGTGGACTCCCGCGCGACCGCGGAAGAATCCGCCATCAGGAGAAGGCGGGAATGCCTTAAGTGCGGCAAGCGTTTTACGACATACGAGTATATCGAAGACGTATCTTTACTGGTGATAAAGAAAGACGGCAGAAGAGAGCCGTTTGACCGCAAAAAAATATTATCGGGGATCATCCGGGCCTGCGAAAAAAGGCCGGTAAGCATGGAAAAAATGGAGGATATGGTCCTTCAGGTCGAACGCGCGATACAGAAAAAATCCGACCGGGAAGTTTCTTCGTCGCGCATCGGCGAACTTTTGATGGAAAAATTAAAAGCCCTGGACGACGTCGCCTATGTGAGGTTCGCCTCGGTTTACAGGCAATTTAAGGATGTCGGGCAGTTTATGGTGGAATTAAAAGATATATTGAATAAAGAAAAACGCAAACGCTAAGAAAGGATCTCTCCCCATGGTGGAAATGGAATTGAATAAGATCGTCATAGATGAGAAGAGGCACGACCAGTTGATCGTCCTAAAGGAGAAAGGCGGCGAGAGGATCCTGCCTATCGTGATCGGGTTGAACGAGGCCTCCGCCATCAAGTTGAAAATAAGCGGGTTCCAGCCGCCGAGGCCGCTGACCCATGACCTTTTGCATACGACGATCGAGAACCTGCACGCGAGCATCGAGAAGATCATTATCGATAAGCTGGAAGAGAATACGTTCCACGCCAAGCTGGTCATCAAGACCGGATCAGGGGATATAAAGGTCATCGATGCCCGCCCTTCGGATAGCATCGCCCTGGCGGTAAGGGCCCGCGCGCCGATATTCGTGGAAGACGACGTAGTAAAACAGTCGGAAGTTTTTAACAAAAAACCGGTAGAATAAGAGCACTTCATTCCTAAAATTCCTCCAAGAACTCCTCATATGAATCCTCATGGTTTTTCGCTCAAGACCGAAGAGAGACGCCTTATTGACCTGGCCATAACGCTTGCCCGCAAAAAAAAGATAAAGCTTTATCTTGTGGGGGGGTATCTGCGCGATATATTCTTGGGCCGCCGGAAGGAAAACCCGGATATTGACTTTACTTTAAAGCGCGGGGCGATAAGGTTTGCCAGGGAATTCGCGCGGGCCGCGGGCGGGGGCTTTGTCGCTCTCGATAAGGGACATGGATGCGGCCGGGCGGTAATAAAGAAAAATAACCGTATTTACACCTTGGACTTCACGGATTTCCGGGGCAAAGATCTTAAGGAAGACCTGTTGCGCCGCGATTTCACCATTAACGCTTTATGTGTCGACGCGGAAGAATTTTCCGCTAAGGAACTGGAAAAAGCCGTTATCGACCCGTATCTGGGCAGGCGGGATTTAAAGAAAAAGACAGTCAGGCAGATCAGTGAAAAGGCGTTTGACGATGACCCCTTGCGTATACTGCGGGCTTTCAGCCTGGCGGCCACGTTCGGGTTTAAAATAGAGAAAGATACCCTCCGGCAGATAAGATCGAAGGCCGGGAAATTATCCATAGTCTCTTTTGAGCGTATCCGTGATGAATTATTCAAGATATGGGAAAACCACGGCTCTTTTGGTTATTTCGAACAGCTGGATAAATTCAAGATCCTGAAAATAATCTTTCCTGAGATCGAACCTATGCGCGGCCTGAATCAGGGCCCATACCACCACTTAAACGTCTGGAGGCATTCCTTAGAAACATTCAGGCAGCTCGAAATCCTCTTCAAAGAACTGGAAAATAACAGCGATGTACGAAGTTATCTGGACGAGGTCATTTCCCCTTCACGCAGCCGGAGGGCCTTAATGAAGTTAGGCGCGCTTTTACACGATATCGGCAAACCCGCTGCCCTGCGCCGGGAGGAGGGAAAAATAAAATTCCACGGCCATGAAAGGATAGGCCAGAATATTACCAAGGAAATAGCCCAGCGCCTGAAGCTGTCCAACGATGAATTGGACGCCTTGGGGAAAATGGTCCTGTGGCATTTGCGCCCCGGGTATCTTGCTGACAGCGAAGAGCCTACGGGGCGCGCCGTATTCAGGTATTTTCGTGACGCGGGAAATGAAAGCGTAAGCACGCTGATCATCTCTCTCGCTGACCAGCGTTCGACGAAGGGCCCTCTTACTACCAGAAAATCCCGCCTACTGCATGAAAGGGTATGCCGGGGTTTGATCAAGGATTATTTCAAAAGAAAGAAGGAAAAAAAGCCTGAGCGCCTGATAAATGGGGACGAGCTCCTTAAGAAATTCAAATTGAAGCCTTCTCCTTTGATCGGAAAGATGCTCCGGGAAATAGAAGAATTGCAGGCGATCGGGAAGATAAAAACAAAGCAGGAAGCCCTGCGCGCCGCCGCAAAGCTGACAAAATAAAATAAGGCGTGTCCCCCAATTTCGAATGGCCGGCATTTTAAAGACAATAGAATCGATAGAAAAGCAGGTGGAGAGTTTTCAAATCCCCTGGGTCACCATAGAATCAAAAAAGAAGGATCCTTACCGCGTATTGATCTCCTGTATTTTAAGTTTAAGGACAAAGGATAAGACGACCGCGCAGGCAAGCAAGCGGCTTTTTAAAGCCGCCTCTACCCCGGGTAAAATGCTCAAAATACCGGCTCGACGCATCCAGGAACTTATTTACCCGGTTGGCTTTTACCGTAACAAATCAAAAGCTATCCTTGGGATAAGCAAAAAGATCCTTGATCATTTTGAAGGCCGTGTTCCGGATAATATGAAGGACCTGCTTACCCTTAAGGGAGTGGGGAGAAAAACCGCTAACCTTGTCCTTGGGTTAGGTTATAATATCCCCGCGATCTGCGTGGATACCCATGTGCACAGGATCTCTAACCGCCTCGGGTGGGTAAAAACAAAAGAACCGCACGCTACCGAAGAAGCCTTGCGAAAGATCATCCCGCGGAAGAATTGGGTAAAGTTGAATACGTTGTTGGTCGCTTTCGGCCAGAATCTGTGCCTGCCGGTTTCCCCTTTTTGCAGCAGATGTTACGTGAGAAATTGCCCCAAGACCGGTGTAGAGAGGCGGCGCTAAATGTTGAAATTCCTTAAATTATGGCCTCCGGTCTTTGCCTGGTGCGGTTTTATTTTTTATCTATCCAGTCTCCCGAATCTGGGCACGGGCTGGGGATATTGGGACCTGATATTGAGGAAGTTCGCTCATATGCTGGAATATTTTATCCTTGCCGCGCTCTTGTACCGCGCGTTCAAGGGTTCTTTTAAGTTTCCGGCTTTTCATTTAACGGTTTGGCCTTTGCTGCTTACATTCCTGTACGCAGTCTCAGATGAGGTCCATCAAGCATTCGTTCCAACGCGAGGGCCAAGTATCCAGGATGTGCTTGTCGATAGCGCAGGCATTATATTATTTTATATTTTCATCCGGAATAAAGCGGGAGCCGAAAATGTTGATTAAAAATACCGAAATAAAGATCGTCCAGGCGGATATTACAGGGGTCAAAGCCGATGCTATCGTCAATGCCGCCAATAACAAATTAGTGATGGGGGGCGGGGTCGCCGGGGCGATAAAGAGAAAAGGCGGCAAGGCCATAGAAGAGGAAGCGGTGAAAAAAGGCCCGATAAAAATAGGAGAGGCGGTTTTTACTCAAGCCGGGTCTTTACCGGCCAAATACGTGATCCACGCGGCGACAATGGGCATGGATTTTGAAACGGATGAGGTAAAGGTCAGAGAATCCTGCAAAAACGCACTTAAGGCCGCGGAGGATCTAAAGATAGATTCTATCGCTTTTCCCGCGTTAGGGTGCGGCACGGGCGGTTTTCCGCTCCTGGCTTCCGCCAAGATCATGGCTCAGGAGGTGTTCCGGCACATTAAGGAAGACGGATCAAAATTAAAAGAAGTCATATTCTGCCTTTATGACAAGGAAGCATTTGATACCTTTAATAAAGGCGCGATCGGTTATCTTGAATATATAATTTATAAATTGCAAAACGGCCCTTTTATCACGGTAGACGCGATAATCGAGGTTAACGGAGGGATCGTTATTATTGAAAGGAGCAATCCTCCTTTCGGTTTCGCGCTACCCGGAGGATTCGTGGATTACGGCGAAAGCCTTGAAGACGCGGTGAGAAGAGAGATGAAAGAGGAGACGGGGCTGGATTTGGGCGATTTAATGCAGTTTCATGCCTATTCGCAGCCGGGGCGCGACCCGCGTTTCCACACGATCTGCGTTGTATTCCTTGCCAAGTCCGAAGGCAAGCCGAAGGCAGGAGACGATGCCGCCGGGTTAAAAGTGATAAAGCTGCAGGATATCTCCGGGTTGAAGTTCGCTTTTGACCACGGAAAGATCCTGGCGGATTATTTAGCGTATAAGGATGGGCGGGATCCTTTCCTGCCTTAGGCCTTTAAATTTCCGAGATCCGCGTTATTTGTGTTTTTTGAACGCCTTGTGTAATCCCCATGCCGCCATGCCTACGGTGAAAAGCGCCGCTGAAAGCGGTTCGGGATTGACGGTAACGCCGGCGCCAGGAGCGCCTACGCCTCCGGAAACATCGCTCGCGCTCAAACCTGTCGCGGAATCTTCTTTACACCCGGCGGTGATCATAAGGGCGCAAAAGAAGATCAAGAACGAAAGCTTTTTTAGTGTGTTGCTCATACGCACCTCCTTTTGAAACCTATTTTAAGCGGAATCACGTATATGTAAATTGCCGACTTCCGCTTCTTTCTGACTTTTTTCTACCTTTTTACCTTTTTCCATCTTCAAATGGGAAGTTCCGCCGGGGACATATGAAGGAATAGAAGCGCTGTTAACAAAAATCCTCCAAAGCGCTTTGTTAAAAAAAATCAATTTTAGACTTGACAATAAATCTCCGTCGAGACTAAAATATACCAAAGATCGAAAGGTGGAAAATAGAGGCAAGCGCAAATGAAGTCTTATACCCAATATTTATGGTTTAATACCAAGAACCGGCAGGAGTTCATTAATATAACTCCCCAGGTGGAAGAGGCGCTTAAAAAAAGCGCGGTCAGGGAAGGTTTTTGCCTTATCAACGCGATGCACATAACAAGCTCTGTTTTTATCAATGATGATGAGCCCGGCCTGCACAGCGATTTCGGCGGTTGGCTGGAGAAGCTGGCGCCGTATGGTAAGGAAATATACAAGCATAACTTAAGCGGAGAGGATAACGGCGATGCCCATTTGAAAAGGACGGTAATGGGCAGGGAAGCCGTTGTCGCGATCACCAACGGCAAGCTGGATTTTGGCCCCTGGGAACAGATATTTTACGGCGAATTCGACGGCCGCCGCAAAAAGCGGGTCTTAATTAAGATTATCGGGGAATGAGGAGGGGGAACGATGCCAATGTTCGTAGCTTTATGCGCCTTAGTGATCCTTTTGGGTTTTGAGATCCGCTACCGAGAAATGGCCGAAGACATGGTTAAATTGAGGACGCGGATAAATATATTGACCGAAGAGATCGCGCAGTTAAAGGAAGCGATGAAACTGAAGAAGAACGCTTTTGAAGAGTACAATAAACCGATAACAGAGTAAACTTTCTCGAGATCTCTCCTGAGACAGGATCCGCTCATCCTTCCCGCAGCTGTTTTTCGGCGTCGACGATATCGCGGTTGATGACGCGGATGGTTTCCTTGATCTTGTCTTTGAGGATGTAAGAGGCGACTTTGGCGTCCTTGATCTCTCTTAGTATCTGCACCGCCATCCTGAAGTAACGCACCACTTCCCCTTCGTCGGTGTCCGTGAACTGCAGGGTCTTTTCGAAATTTGTGCCCCGCAGCCATGCCTCGATCCCGGTGCTAAGATGAAAATAAGGGATCTTGCTTACCGGGTAGATCCGGTATTTTACCTCCCATGATTTTATCCTGTCGTAAATCTCTTCGCATTCTCTTTTTATCCTGCGCGCGTTTTTAGAGACGCTGGGCATATGTTGATTTTTGCGCGGTTCAAAGACCGTTGCCACCGCGATGATCCCAAGGCCGAATTCGTCCACCTGCTCGAGGATATTCTCATCGTATAGCTCAGAAAGGATCAGTTCGTGCCCGTATACCGTTTTGGCAAATTCACCTTTCTTGGTCAGGGTATCGTTGTGAATGTAGTTTAATTCCCGAAGAAGCTTTAACTTTGCCTCGATCAGCCTCAAGGCTTCTCTTTGTTCATGCTTACGCGACTGAAAATAATGCAGGGATAAAGGATAGATCTTGTAAATATTCTCTTTATGTTTTTCATATAAGTTCAGGATAGTGGCATAAGAGGAATTCAGCTGGCTCCTTACTTCTTCCGGCCTGCCGTATATCACGCGTTTGACTTCGTCATAACCGATCATCGCCGGATTGATCCGGCAATAAACAAAACCCTCCTTATCGATCCCCCGCCTTCCTGCGCGCCCGGCCATTTGATAAAAGTCCCGGGTTTTCAGGTTCCTTACGTAACGGCCGTAGAACTTTCTTAATCCGTCGAAGATCACCGTGCGGCTGGGCATATTTATCCCTAACGCGAATGTCTCCGTAGTGAAGATGACCTTGATCAGCTTGCTGGTAAACAGCCGTTCGATCACTTCTTTAAGGGTAGGCAACATGCCTGCGTGGTGATAGGCAATCCCTTTTTCTATCAAAGGATATAATGATTGTGTGGAACGGTCATTCTTTAAGTCATAGCGCTCGCAAAGCGATTCGTAAAGGCGCAGGATTTTGTGCCGCTCCTCTCTATCGAGAAAGTCGTAAGCGCGCAGCTCTTCCGCCAGGTCCTCGGCTCTTCTTCTCCCAAAGACAAAATATATGCAGGGGAGGGCTTCTTTTTGGCGCAGATAATTGATGAGGCTTGTCATCTTGTTCTGCCTGCCGCTTCTGCCTATCCTTTTCATATATTCAAGATTGTCGATGATCTCATTGCGGCATTGGAAGAAAAAATGCAAAGGCACCGGCCTTTTCTCCTCGATCACCGTCCGGACAGGCTTGTTATGGACGGATTGGATCCATTCCGCCAATTTGCTGATATTGGGTATGGTCGCCGAGAGCGCCAGCACATTCATATGTTTCGGCAAAAAGATGAGGGATTCTTCCCAGACTGTGCCGCGCTCGGGGTTGTCGATATAATGGACTTCGTCAAAGATGACCCAGGAATATCTTTCCAGGCTCTGCGGCTCATCAAGGATTTTATTCCGGAATATCTCCGTAGTCATTATCAGCACAGGCGCCGAAGGGTTCAGGGAGACATCGCCGGTCAAAATACCGATATTTTCGCCGAATTGTCCCTGGAAGTCCCTGAATTTCTGGTTTGAGAGGGCTTTGATTGGCGCCGTATAAACTACGCCTAAGTTATTTTGGATAGAGTTAGCGAGGATATGTTCGGCGATCGCGGTTTTTCCCGCGCCGGTGGGCGCGGAGACGATCACGGAAAAGCCCTGGTTGATATAGTCTATAGCTTCTTGTTGAAAGCGGTCGTAAATCATATTCTTAGTAACTAGTAAAATAGTAACGAGTAACTAGTAATTTTTTTCAGTTTTTAGCTCTGATTACCAGTTACTAGTTACTGGATTACTAGTTACTTATTATATTCTAAAATTATTGATTTATCCACGCAAAAAGTGTAAAATAATGCTCAATGGGTTACGAGATCGCGCTGAACAAAGCCTGGGAGGAGTTAGCCAAGCTTAAGCCTGGGAATGCTCTATCAGTCAAGTTGCTTGGCGATGAATATTCCGTGGATTTCGGGCAAAAAAAGGTGCTTTCCCTCGCTTGTAACGCCCCCGCCAAAGATTTTACCGCGATATTGGTTCTGCACTTTCTGGCAAAAAAACTGAAAGGCCTGCCTTCTTTAACCGGCGAGTGGCTTTCATTTAAAGAATTATCCGGGATAGAAGGTTACTATCCGGCTTTTAGAAAAAGGTCTATTGAGCCGATAATCAGAAAATACGGGAATCACCCCGACGCTTTGCTGGCGGTTTTAGAGAGGATGCCGGGCAAAAGGATAGACCAGGGGGATGTGGGGATCGTCCTGGAAGCCTTTGAGGGGGTGCCGGTGTTGGTTGAGCTTTGGCGCGGAGACGATGAATTTGGGCCGGAAGCGAATATACTCTTTGATAAAAGCATTACCGGGATATTCTGTACCGAAGACATTGTGGTTTTGGCGGGTTTTGTAGGCGGTTTATTATGAAAAAGACAGTCGTTTTATTGATCGCGATTTTGGTATTGCCTTTTTTAGTTTTGGCGGGAGAAAAGTTCAGGCTGCATAACACTGGGGCCTGGAAACTCAGCCTTCCGTTTGGCAAATCCCATAATTACGCGGATATCCTCGTAAGCCGCGTTGTTGACGGAGATACCCTGCAGCTTGAGAGCGGTGAAAAAGTGCGCCTTATAGGGATAGATACGCCCGAGGTTCACGAGTCCAATAAATTGCGCAGGGATTCCGAGAAGATGGGCGGTGATAAGCGCGCCATCCAGGAATTAGGCAGGCGCTCCTGGGATTTTACCAAGAAATTGGTGGAAGGTAAGCGTGTCAGCCTGGAGTTCGATGTGGAAAAATATGATGTATATAACCGGCTTCTGGCGTATGTATATTTAAAAGACGGGACGTTCGTGAACGCGGAGATCATAAGCCAGGGGTACGCCTCTTTGATGACTTTTCCGCCTAATGTTAAGCACGCGGATCTATTTGTGAATTTGTACAGGGAAGCGCGAGAGAACAGGCGCGGCCTTTGGAAATAGGGACACCCTTTTTGGTAAAGCTAAGCCGCTCTTTTTGCTAAAGCTAAGGGTGTCCCCAAGAAAATTCAAAGAAAGAAATATAATTATTTAGGGGACACTCTCCCGATTGTCTAAAAGGGTGTCCCCCGATTGGGAAAAAGGGTGTTTCTGGGAGGGAATATGTTGAGATATTTGACAGCGGGGGAGTCGCATGGAATGGCGATGGTTGCCATATTGGAAGGTATGCCGGCAGGGATTAAAATTGACGCGGGCCGGATAAATTCGGAGTTAAAACGCCGCAAGGAGGGTGTCGGCCGGGGCGAGCGTATGAAGATAGAAGAAGATAAGGTCAAAATAATTTCCGGAATAAAGAAGGGGATGAGCCTGGGCAGCCCGATCTGCCTTTACGTCGAGAACAAAGATTCCAGCATAGAAAAGATGCCGCCCGTAATCTGCCCGCGCCCGGGGCACGCGGATTTGGCCGGGCTCCTAAAATATGGTTTTACAGACGCCCGCAACGTCCTTGAACGCGCTTCAGCGCGCGAAACGGTTTCCCGCGTGGCCATAGGAGCGGTATGCAAATTGTTCCTGGAAGGATTCAAGATAGTCATTTCCAGTAAAGTCATATCCATCGCCGGTGAAACCTCGGCTTCCATGATATCGAAGAAAGTCGCCGAGGCCAGAGAAAACAAAGATACGGTCGGCGGGATCTTTGAGGTCACCGTTAAAGGCGCGCCCTGCGGGCTGGGCAGTTACACCCACGCGGACAGGCGCCTGGACGGGAAACTCGCCCAGGCGGTAATGTCAATTCCCGGGGTAAAGGGCGTGGAACTGGGCCTTGGCTTCGGGTACGCGGGGGAATTCGGCTCGCATGTGCACGACGCTATCTATTTCACAAAACACAGGGGTTATTTCCATGGCACAAATAACGCCGGCGGCATAGAAGGAGGAGTTTCTAACGGCGAGGATATCCTCCTGCGCGCCTGCATGAAACCCATTTCTACCTTGATGGAGCCCCTGGAATCGGTGAATATATCCACAAAAAAACCCGCTAAGGCGTCTATCCAGCGTTCGGATGTCTGCGCCGTGGAATCGGCAGGCGTGATCGCCGAATCCGTCTGCGCTTACGCGCTAGCGGATACCTTCCTGGAAAAATTCGGAAGCGATTCTCTCGCCGATATCAAAGCCAATTACCTGAATTACCTGAAAAGATCGCGTTAGAAAGGACCGCCCCCTGCGTCTGTTATCCTTAGAAAGGGGTGATCCGGTATGGAAGAGATTTCGATCCAGGTAAGCCGCATTCACAGGATCGAGGGCGATACCAAGCTGAAGGCGTTTGTGGACATTGCTATCGGCGATTTCATCGTCAAAGGTTTTCGCGTAATGCAGGGACAAAAAGGCTTGTTTGTCGGACTGCCGCAGGATAAAGCCAAAGACGGTAAGTGGTATAACGCCTTCTATCCCGTGACCAAAGAGGCGCGCCAGACCCTGACGGACGCGGTTTTGGCTGCTTACCAGGAATAAGCTGACTCTATAAGGCCCGCTATAGGCTTAAATAGCGGGCTTTATAGTTTGACAGAGACTTAAGTATATGGTAGAATTGCAGATATGCAAAATATTTACCTTGTTGGCTTTATGGCTACAGGCAAAACTTCTGTAGGCAAAGAACTGGCCAGGATGACAAAGATGCGGTTCCTGGACCTGGATGAGTTTATCGAACTTAAGGAGAAAAGGACTATTTCCGATATCTTCGCCAAAAAGGGAGAGCCCTATTTCCGGAAGATCGAAAAGCGGGCCTTAAAGCAGGTAAGTAAGGAGAAAAACTTCGTGGTCGCCTGCGGTGGAGGTATAGTCTTGGATGAAGATAACGTCAAAATAATGAAGCAGACGGGAGTAATGATCTGCTTAACCGCTTCGCCCGAGATCATCTTAAAGAGGGCCAGCGCTTTTACCCACCGGCCGCTATTGAACGTGGAAGATCCCAAAAAACAGGTAGATCTGCTGCTAAAGATGCGTTCGCCTTTTTACGCCAAAGCGGATAAATGTATAGATACTTCCGGATTATCCATGAAGCAAGTGGCGGATAAGATCATGAAGTCGATTTATAAAAATGACAAAAAGTAAGGCTCTTGTCGGCCTGAATATGTTTTGCAATATAGGCAGCGCGCGTTTGAGCAAGCTGCTGGAATATTTCGGAGAGCCGGAAAATATCTTGAAGGCGTCATATGATGCGCTGGCGGCAACCGGCATCGGAGCGAAGATCACCGGAAAGGTCTGCGCGCTTAAAGAGAAAGACATAGATAAGGAACTTCATTTAGCGGAAAAATTCAAGTTGAAGATCGTCACTACAGGTGATGAAGATTATCCGGATAATTTAAAGGAGATCCCGGGCGCGCCGATCGTACTTTACGTAAAGGGCGATTTAAAAAAAGAAGATAGGTCCGCGATCGCGATCGTGGGTTCGCGCAGGGCATCGCCGTATGGCCTGGAAAACGCCTGCAGATTTTCCGGCGACCTGGCCGGATCGGGGATGACCGTTGTTTCCGGCCTGGCCCGCGGCGTAGATACCGCGGCGCACAAAGGGGCGCTAAAAAAGGGAGGGCGCACCATAGCCGTGATCGGGAGCGGGTTCGGCCATATTTATCCTCCGGAGAATAAAAAGTTAGCTGAAGAGATCTGCCGGTCAGGCGCGGTGATATCGGAATTCCCGGTCGGCGCAAAACCATTACCCGAGAATTTTCCCCGGCGTAACCGGGTTATCAGCGGGCTGTCTTTGGGTGTTTTAGTGGCCGAGGCGGCCATGAATAGCGGGGCCCTGATCACCGCGGATTTCGCCCTCGAGCAAGGCAGGGAAGTCTTCGCGCTTCCGGGAAAGATTGATTCCGAGAATTCTTTCGGTACTAATGAACTGATAAAGCAGGGCGCCAAGCTGGTCTCCAGCGCCGAAGAGATCATGGAAGAATTCAATTTACCTGTTCAGAAAGATCATCCCGTACGCGCGCTGTCGGATGGCGAATCACTTCTTTATCGTTTACTTTCGGATGAGCCCCTGTACTTCGACGATATTGCCGAGAGGTCGGGCATGAGCGTCGTGGAGATATCGTCCGGGCTTTTGAAGCTTCAGATGCGTAAGTTGGTCAGCCAGCTGCCCGGCAAACAATTTATCCGTAACCGCACCTCTTAGATAGAAAGGTTTGGCATGGCAAAAAAAGATTCGCTGGTCATTGTGGAATCCCCGACAAAGGCAAAGACAATAAGCCGGATCCTCGGAGATAAGTTCTCCGTCATCGCTTCGATGGGCCATGTTATCGACCTCCCGGAAAAGGAATTAGGCGTGGATGTGGAAAAGGATTTCGAGCCTTCCTATGTCATAGTGGGCGGCAGGGAGAAAATAGTTTCTTCCCTGGAAAAAGAATCCAAAGGGAAAAAGAATATATACGTGGCTACTGACCCTGACCGGGAAGGAGAAGCCATCGGCTGGCACATAATGAATTGGGTTTTTAAGAATAAGAAAGTACAGCGCGTCATTTTTCACGAGATCACGGTATCGGCGGTAAAAGAGGCGTTCGGCCATCCGCGCGATTTTGACCTGAATATGGTGGAAGCGCAGGCCGGCCGCAGGATACTGGACAGGCTTGTGGGTTATTTCCTGAGCCCTTTGCTCTGGAAGAAGATCGTCCGCGGTTTAAGCGCGGGCCGGGTGCAGTCGGTGGCCCTGAGGCTGATCGTGGACAGGGAAAAACAGATCAAGGCCTTCGTTGCCCAGGAGTATTGGGAGATCGAGGCGGAATTAAAAAAAGTCACAAGTCACGCGACACAAGTCACAAGCTCGTTTTTAGCCAAGTTGGAGAAAATCGGCGACAAAAAGGCGGAAATAAGAAATAAGGCTGAAGCGGACCATCTAGTCAGTGACCTAAAAGATAATCCTTTCACAGTTTCCGAGATTAAGAAGACGGAGAGAAAACGCTATCCTTACCCGCCGTTCATTACCAGCACATTGCAGCAGGAGGCCTTCAATAAGCTCAGATATAACGCGGGAAGGACGATGATGATCGCCCAGCAGCTTTACGAAGGCATCGATATAGGAGAAGAGGCGCCCGTCGGTCTTATCACATACATGCGCACTGATTCGACAAATGTCGCGCCCGAGGCGATCAAGGGAGTGCGCAGCCATATCCAGAAGAATTTTGGCAAAGAATACCTTCCTGATGAACCCAATGTCTACAAATTAAAGAAGCATGCCCAGGCGGCGCATGAGGCGATAAGGCCCAGCTTGATCTCCCACTCTCCGCAGAGCCTTGAGTCTTATTTAACCGCCGACCAGTACAAATTATACGAATTGATCTACCGCCGGTTTATCGCCAGCCAGATGACCCCGGCGCGGTTTCTGGTAACTACGGCCAACATCGCCGCGGGCAAATATACTTTTTCCGCTTCCGGAACCACGCCGATATTCGATGGCTTTATGGCGGTTTATAACAACGATGCGGAAGAAAAAGAAAAAAATATAATCCCTGAATTAGAACAAGGAGAAAATCTTAGATTGGAAAAGCTCATGCCCTCGCAGCATTTCACCAAACCGCCGGCGCGTTTCTCGGACAGCTCCCTGGTAAAGGCACTGGAAGAGGAGGGTATCGGAAGGCCGTCGACATACGCCCCGATCATCCAGACCCTGGTTTTGCGCGATTACGCGCGCAGGATAAAGGGGTATTTTTTCCCCACGGAGCTGGGCTTTAAAGTCTGCGATATGCTCGTGGAATACTTTCCCAAGGTCATGGATATAAAATTCACGGCTTTGATGGAAGGGGAACTTGACGAAATTGAAGAGGGAAGGGCAAAGCGCCTAAAGGTCCTGCAGGATTTTTATCCTCCCTTTAAGGAGAGCCTTGATTACGCGCAGAAGAATATCAAGAAGGAAGTGGTAAAGACGGATGAAGTCTGTAAAGACTGCGGTTCGCCTATGATCATAAAATGGGGCCGCAAGGGAAAATTCTTAAGCTGTTCGGCGTATCCTAAGTGCAAAAACGCCAAATCCATTACCACCGGAGTAAAATGCCCCCAGGAAGGCTGCGGCGGAGAATTGATCGAACGGCATTCAAGGAGGGGTTTCTTTTACGGATGTTCTAATTATCCCAAATGCACTTTTATTTCTAAAACCCTGCCGCAGGAAGAAGAAAAGGGCGGGCAGGAGGGCGGCTCGCCAGAAAAAAGCGATGGATAGATACAGCGAAAAATTTTTCCGGTATCTGGAAATAGAGAAGAACTATTCCAAATACACCATTGACAACTACAAGCTGGATTTAAAGGGCTTTATGGAATTCTTAGGCGAGACGCCGTTGGAGAAGGTCGATTATTTGGTCTTACGTAAATACCTGGCAAAACTGAAAGAGCGGAATTTAATAAGCAAGAGCATTAACCGCCATCTTTCCAGCTTAAGATCTTTCTTCAAATTTCTGGTAAAGGAAAGTTATTTGAAAGCCAATCCCGCTTCGGGCTTATCAAGCCCGAAACAGGAAAAGCACCTGCCTATTTTTCTTACGGAAGAAGAAGTAAATAAACTGATCAATGCGGTGGAACCAAAAGACGAAGCGGAGTTCCGGGATAAGGCGATAATGGAGACATTTTATTCTACCGGCATAAGGGTAAGCGAGCTGGTGGGCTTGAATATCGATGACGTGGATTTTATCGGCGGGATAGTCAAGGTCCTCGGCAAAGGCAGGAAGGAACGCCTGGTACCTATAGGGGAACAGGCGTTATCGTCTTTGAGGAACTATTTAGATAAAAGAAAGAAATACCGGGATGACGACGCCCTTTTTTTGAATAAAAACGGAAAAGGAATCGGAGGCCGGGGGGTGCGTAATATCATTTATAAATACATAAAGATCGCGAGCGTAAAATTGGGAGTGTCCTGCCATACCTTAAGGCATTCTTTCGCCACGCACCTTTTAGACCGCGGCGCGGACTTAAGGAGCGTACAGGAGCTTTTGGGGCATGCCAATCTTTCCACAACGCAGATATATACCCACCTTACGACGGAGAAACTGAAAAGAGTGTATGATAAAGCTCATCCCAGGGCGTAATTACCCCGGGATCAGGGCTTCAAACACATGTTCATTATTTATGACTTAATAATCTCCTTATTCGCGCTGATCTATCTGCCGATCTATCTATTCAAAAGGAAATTCCATCCCGGTTTCGAGGCCCGGCTGGGAATATTACCGCAGGATTTAAAGCTGGACCGCCCGATTTGGCTGCATGCCGTAAGCGTGGGCGAGGCGATGGCGGCGAAGAATATCATCAAGGAATTGAGGCTGGCCTATCCCGGCAAAAAATTCTTTATGACCACTGTGACGCCTACCGGAAATAAGATCGCTCGGGCTTTTTCAGCAAAGGACGATTTTGTTTCTTATTTGCCGCTGGATCTGAGTTTTATCGTGAAGAAAACCGTAGATAAGGTGTTACCCTGCATGGTTATTATCATGGAAACCGAGATTTGGCCGAACTTGATATCGTATTTCTATAAAATGAAAATCCCCGTCGCTTTAGTGAATACCAGGCTCTCGGACCGCTCTTTCAAGGGGTATCTTAGTTTGAAATTCTTGACAAAGGGCCTTTTAAACAAGGTCAGCCTTTTTTGCGCTCAAACCGGAATGGACGCGAAGCGTTTGATCCGCCTGGGCGTAGATCCCGAAAAGGTCAAAGTTACCGGAAATATGAAATTCGACAGCGCCTATTGCGACGAGAAAAAATTGGCGGAAAGTAAAAATAAATACCTGGCCCTTTTGGGCATGGGCAAGGAGGACAAACTTTGGGTTTGCGGTAGCACTCATCCCAAAGAAGAGGAAATTATCCTGGATGCTTATCGCGAGATCCTTGGAGAAGCCCCCGGGATGAAACTTTTAATCGCGCCCCGGCATCCGGAAAGGGCCGCTGATATAAGCGGCATCGTATCGCGCTTCGGGTTCAGGCCGGTCCTTGTATCCAAATTGCCGGTTGAGCCTTGCGCCTGTGTTACTAAGCCTGTATTCATACTGGATTCAGTAGGCGAGCTCCTTTATTATTATAATATCGCTTCTATGGTTTTTGTCGGAGGGAGCCTGGTAAAAAAAGGCGGCCATAACATATTGGAGCCGGCCTGCCTCGGTAAACCGGTGATCACCGGGCCTTATATGTTTAATTTCCGCGATATCGCGGCATTATTCGCGCAAAACGCGGCGTACATCCAAATACATGACGCAAACGGGCTGGCGGCGCAGATAGCAGGTTTGGCTAAAGACCCGGATAAAGGCTTTGCGCTTGCCCGGCGCGGCAGCCAGATCATTTCGCAGAACCGGGGGGCTGCTTTGCGAAGCCTGGAGTTAATAGGCAAACTGCATGAAAAAGGAGAACAAAAATGAAAAATATCATAACTAAAGCAGGGATGGCCCTGCTTATAGCCGGTATTTCAGCCTGCGCTTTTGCCCAGGAGGAAGCGCCCGCTCATTCGGTTTATTCTTATTTTAGATACATGCCTAAGCGTTCCGTTGACGCGCAGCCCGGCGATGTAAAAATAGTGGAATCCGGGATCGAATATCTGTATGAATTCAAAGCCTTTGGAAAGCTGCCCGTTGCTTTGGCCCTGGATAACAGCTATATGGGCATAGAAGATTCGGTCGCCAACGTGGAATTACCGGCGCATCTTTCTGGATTGAGCGCAGGGGTTGAAACTACAGTACCCTTCTTTCATTTTAATAAAACGTATTTCCGCGTAAGGCTAAGCCCTTCATTTTTCGGGGAGGACCTGGATTTTTCATCTTCTGCTTTTCGCCTCCTCAGCCGTTATTACATCATTTACCAGCCGCAAAAGAAATGGACGTTCCTTTACGGCATAGCCGTTTACCCGGATTTTGAATATGAGGCCCTGCCGATAATCGGGCTCATTTATAAACCGAATGATAAGCTGGCATTTAACCTTATACCCACCAGGCCGAACATTACCTATGCGTTTACGGACAGGCTCAGCGTATTCGCCGATGGAAGCGCCGCTCTCGATGAGTATGAAGTTACGCGGAATAATCAGGAAGGCGTAGTGCTGCGTTACCGGGAAAGGAGGATGGGGGGAGGGGTAAAATTTAAGATCAACGAATACGTTCAGGCATCTTTGTCCGGAGGCGGCGTCTTTAACCGGCGTTTCAAATACAGGGATGGCCAGGGTAAAGTCAGCGTCAAGGACGGCGCTTACGGAGAATTCTGTCTCGAAATGAAGATCTAATGGAGGCAACTGTGTATAGACTAGAACTTGAATGTAATCCGGACGCGACTTTCAAGGTAAAGTCCAAGGATCATGAAATTACCGTCACTACATCGGACAAAGGCATGAGCCCGCCGGATGTTTTTTTGTCGGGATTGGTAAGTTGTTTAGGAGTGTATGTGCGCAGATATTTCGCCGGCTCAGGCCTTAAGCTGGACGATTTCGGCATAACGGCGGAGGCGGAATTTTGTCGGGAGAAACCGGTATCTTTTAAAAGGATAGATATTTCCCTGGACCTAAAAGGCGCAAAACTCGATGAACGCCGTCAAAAAGCTCTCCTTGAATTCATCAAGAATTGCCCCGTGCACAATACATTGAAGGCGAATCCTTCAGTTGAAATTGAAATAATCAAATGAGCCGAGAGACAAAAATAGCCCTGGCGGTCCCGGACCTGAAGCTCAGGGAGATATTAGTATACCTGCTGAAAGCCTGGGAATACAATGTGGCTCTTCTTGAAAACGGCCGGGATGTGCTGGAATATTTAAAGAAGGAAAATCCCAGCCTGCTCATAATAGACGCCGCCCTCGAGGAAAAGAAAGGCCTGGAGATATGCAAGGCGATAAAATCGGATTTCCTCACTTCGTATATACCGACGATAGTTTTGATAGACAAGAGGCAGTTGAGGCGGGACCTTTTGAGTATCGAACAAGGCGTGGACGATTACCTGATCAAGCCGCCGGACCCGATAGACCTGGAGATCAGGATCATCCTGGCCTTGCGCAGCGCCGCGCATCATTTTAACGCCAATGCCCTGACGCGCCTTCCGGGAAACAAACTTATCGAAAGGGAGCTCATTCAAAAGCTGGATTCCGGCCGTCATTTTTCATTCCATTATATCGATATAGATAATTTCAAGCCGTACAACGACAAATACGGTTACATAAGGGGCAACGAGGTCATATTAGAGACCGCCCGGATCATTTCCTCAAGCGTCAAGGCGCACGGCAATGATAAGGATTTTGTCGGACATGTCGGGGGAGATGATTTTGTGGTCATTACTACTCCGGATAAAGCGGAACAGATCGCGAAGAAGACTATAAAGGAATTTGACGGCATTGTGCCCGGCCGGTATTCAGAAGCCGATGCCGAAAACGGGTTCGTCGTCGCCACTGATAGGAGCGGAAAGGTGTCCAACATCCCCTTGATGAGCTTATCCATAGCCATTGTAAATAATATCTCAAGCAGTATAGCGAACCTGTTCGAGCTTATGGATATCACTACCGAACTTAAGAAATATCTCAAGAGCCGGCCGGGGAGCAATTTCATGGTCAACAGGAGGTCGGAAAATAAAGGGAAAAAGGGCAGGAATAAATAATCAAGGCAGCGAAAGGAAATAATATGGATTGGAAGATAATCACGGCGACATTCACCGCGGTATTTATCGCGGAGCTCGCGGATAAGACTCAAATGGTAGGCATAAGTATGAGCGCTAAATCAGGCAAGCCCCTGGCTGTCTGGGCCGGATCTGTCCTTGCTTACGCGGTGGTCACCATCCTGTCGGTCTTGCTGGGAGCGGTCCTCTCGAAATACCTGAAGCCGGAACTGATCAGGTATACCGGGGCGCTGTTATTTATCGCCATCGGCGTAATGATGTTGTTCGGGAAAATTTAATATGCTGGCATATCTTCACGATCTGGCAACTGACAGGCGCAAAGGATTTTTGGCGGGGACCATCAAATCCTTTTTATATCCGGCCTCGCTTATCTACGGCCTGGCCGTCAGGGCGTTAACGTTTATATACCGCCTCAAGCCTCGCGCTTTAGGCTGCAAAGTCATCAGCGCAGGCAATATTACCTTAGGCGGCACGGGTAAGACATCCCTTGTTTTATTGATCGCGCGCTATCTTAAAGAGAATGGGCATAAGGTAGCTATAGTGAGCAGGGGATACAAAAGGCAAATTCCAAATCCCTGCCTGTCCGGCAGGCAGGCTAAATCCCGAATCCCAAATGAAGAGGCCATGGGTGATGAACCAGCTATGCTGAAGATGAATCTGAAGGATGTTCCGGTCATTGTTGATGCGGATAGGATATGCGGCGCAAGGATAGCGGTGAGGGATTTCGGGGCAGACACGGTGATTTTAGATGATGGATTCCAGCAATGGCGGTTGAAAAAAGATTTGGATATAGTCGCCATTGACGCCGTTTATTTATTCGGCAACCGCAGGCTGATACCCAGGGGGATATTGCGCGAGCCGCTTTCTTCTCTTAAGCGGGCGGATATGTTCATCCTGACAAAAAGCGATCTCGCGCCAAACAATAAGGATATTAAAGAATACCTGAACTCCATAAATCCGGCAGCTCCGGTCTTAGGATCGATACACAGCCCTGTTGGTTTTTACCGGATGGATAAACAGGACGAGCTTTTGAATATAAATTCCCTGCGCGGGAAAACCGCGGTTTTATTTTCCGGGATCGGGGATCCGGGATCCTTTGAGAAGTTGATCAAAAACCTGGGTATTAGAGTGGAGTTTTCATTTAGATTCCGCGACCACCATAATTATACCCGGAAAGACCTGGATAATATAACCCGTTGTTCCGAAGAAAAGAACACGGATGCTATAATCACCACCGAAAAAGACGCGGTCAGGATCCGTAATTCCCGGCTCACGGCTCCCGGCTCCGGGCTTTTATATTTACGCGTTGAGTTGAAGATCACGGACAATGAGCAAGAATTCCATAATAGATTACTCCGGTTATATTCTTCTTAGAATAATCGGCCCGCTGGTAAGGTGCCTGCCTGTCCGGGCGAGCCTTTTTCTCGGGGCGGGATTAGGCGGGTTATTTTATTATTTGGACCTCAAGCACAGGGCGGTAGCCTATTCCAATATCAAGACGGCCTTTGGCGCGAAAATGGGGCCGCGGGAATTAAGCCGCCTGACCAAAAGATTTTATCATCTATTGGGCCAAAACCTTATCGAGATCTTATTGATCCCCCTTGTCGACAAGGGGTACCTAGAGAAATACATCGCTATTGAAGGGAAAGAAAACGTATCCGGAGCTTTCGGGCGGGGCAAAGGCGCCGTCATAGTAGGCGTACATGAAGGAAGCTGGGAACTTTCCAACGTCATTTGCGCTAACCTGGGTTTCCCTTTTAATTTATTTATCCGCGGGCAGGGATTTCCGCGTTTGAACGGCCTGCTTAATTCTTACCGCGCCCAAAAAGGCTGTAAATTGATAGAAAGGCGGAACGAGACGCGCGGGCTGATCCGGGCGCTGAAAAACAATGAGGCGATAGGGATGACCGCTGACCAGGGCGGGAAGTCCGGCACCCTGGTCAAGTTTTTCGGCAAATACGCCTCTATGCCTTCCGGCGCCATAAGGCTGGCCTTAAAATACGATTGCGCGGTCATACCCGCTTTTTACACTAGGGTAAAGGGCCCTTATCTAAAAGTTTTCGGGGAAGCTCCGCTGAAGATAACCCGCAGTGGTGATTTTGAAAAGGACTTGAACGATAACCTGCAGGCGTTGACAAATGTCTTCGAAAAATACATTTCCAGGTATCCCCAGGAATACCTGTGGTCTTATAAGATCTGGAAATATACCAGCGAGAAAAATATCCTGATCATAAGCGACGGTAAAACCGGCCACCTGCGCCAGTCAGAGGCGCTTTGCGCGATAGCCGCGGATTGCCTCAAGGATAGCGCGAAAACGGTTAACGTAAAAACCGTCGAGGTAAAATTCAAGAGTAAATTCTCCAGGTCAGCGTTGGCCGCGAGCAGCCTTATGGCGGGAAAATACAGCTGCCAGGGATGCCTTTGGTGCCTGAAAAGCTTCCTTGATGAGGAAAGCTACAGGTCATTGATCAGCGTTAAGCCTGATATCGTTATCTCCTGCGGCTCTTCAGTCGCCCCGGTGAACTATGTCATATCCAGGGAAAATTCAGCCAAATCGATAGCGATAATGCGTCCGGCTCTTTTAGGCAAGAACAAATTTGATCTGATGGTGATGAGCAGGCACGACCGGCCCGCGAAAGGCAAGAAAGTGGCCGTTATAGAAGGGGCATTGAACTTAATAAACGCGGATTATCTGAAAACCCAAGGGGCCGCGTTAAAAAGCCGCGGTGTGAAGCTGGATAAGATCCCGGTATTAGGCATTCTGCTCGGAGGAGATACAAAGGGTTTTCAGTTAAGCGGCGATCTGGTCCGCGGTGTCAACAGCCAGGTTAAGGCCGCTATGGACAAGCTGGATGGCGAGATCTTGATCACGACTTCGCGCCGGACTCCCGTACAGGCGGAAAGCCTGATAAAAGAGGAATTCCTTAGTCACGCGCGCTGTAAGCTAATGGTTATCGCCAGCGAAAACAATATCCCTGAAGCGGTCGGGGGGATCCTCGCGTTAAGCGCGATAGTCATAGTCTCTCCTGAAAGTATCTCCATGATCTCGGAGGCGGCAAGCAGCGGGAAATATGTCATTGTTTTTGACTCGGCGGGTTTAAGTAAAAAGCACCGCGAATTCCTGGATCATCTCGCGAAGAATAAATACATTTATTTCTCCAAACCGCGGGACTTATCCGCGAATATTCAAAAGATATGGCTTGAGAAGCCGGCAGTTCGCGCTTTAAGCGATGATCTTGTAGTCAGAGAGGCGATAAAAAAGATATTATGAACGTCTTGCAAATATTACCGCAACTTAATGTCGGCGGAGTGGAAACCGGGACGCTCGACCTTGCCGCTTATTTAGTGAAGCAGGGGCATAAGGCGGTGGTGGTTTCCAGCGGCGGCTCGCTGGTTAAGGAATTGGAATCAACCGGAGCTGTCCATTATCAACTGCCGGTCCATGAAAAATCCCTTTTTACGGTATTGAGGATGGTGCCGCGGCTGGCGGAGATAATCATGAAGGAAGAGATCGATATTGTCCACGCACGCTCCCGCGTGCCCGCGTGGATCGCGTATTTCGCCTGCCGCAAAACCAAGCGCGTGTTCATTACTACCTGTCACGGGTATTACAGAAAACATCCTTTCAGCTTCGCCATGGGCTGGGGCAGGCGCGTGATCGTCTTAAGCAACGTTATCGCCAGGCACATGATCGAGGACTTCGGCGTTCCTCACGAGCGTATAAAGCTGGTACCGCGCAGCGTGGATCTGGAAAAATTCAGGTACATAAGCCCGGATAAGAAACGCAAAAACGAATTTAGCGTCGGTATAATCGGCAGGCTCACTCCTCTAAAAGGGCACCTGCATTTTATCAAGGCCATGGCTTACGTAGCCAGGAGCGTGCCGCATCTTAAAGTCTGGGTTATAGGGGACGCGCCACGCTCCAAAGAAGCTTATAAAGAACAGGTCCATGTGCTGGTCAAGAGGCTGGGGCTTTGGCATTGCACCCAATTTTTGGGTAACCAGAGGGACATCCCGGCGGTTATGGCTAACCTTGACCTTTTAGTGCTCGCCACTACCGCCCATGAGGCGTTCGGCAGGGTGATCATAGAAGCTCAGGCAAGCGGAGTCCCGGTGATCGCGACCCGCGTGGGAGGCGTGGTCGATATCATCGAAGATAAAAAAACCGGTTTGCTTGTGTCCCCCGCGGATCCGGCGGGCATAGCCCAGGCGGCGATCAAGATATACAAGGATGCGCAGTTCGGCCGGTTGCTGGCGGAAAACGCTTATAAAAAAGTAAAAGAGAAGTATAGTATCGGGCTGATGGCGGACAATACGTTGAAAGTTTACAAGGAGGCCCTCAGTAATTTCAATATTTTGATCATTAAATTCAGCTCGGCGGGAGATATAATTATATCTACAGCCGCGCTTAGGGCGATCCGGAGCAGGTTCCCGAAGAATTACAAGATCACCTTCCTTGTGGGGGAGGAATCGAAGGGCCTGCTTTTTAACTGTCCTTACATAGATGAGCTTTTGGTCTGCGATTTCAAAAACAGGGATAAGGGGATGGGCGGCCTCTTGAAATTAGCCGGGATATTAAGGAAGAAGGACTTTGATATCGTGATCGACCTGCAAAATAACCGTAAAAGCCATATCCTGGCTTTTTTAAGCCTTGCCCTGAACCGCTATGGATACGAAAATAAAAAGTTCAGTTTTCTGCTCAATCACCGGGTAAAGGATGAAAAACCGGCGATGGACCCCGTGGCCCATCAGTTCAGGATCTTGAAGATGTTCGGCATAGAACCGGTTGAAAATCCGCTCGAGCTCTGGCCGAGCGAAGAGGACCGCAAATACATAGAGGATCTCCTGAAATCTGAATGGATAAGCGAAAACCAGGCGCTTGTGGGGATAAATATCAGCGCCAGTCCCAGGTGGCGGACAAAAAACTGGCCGTTAAAGCATATCGCCAAGATCTGCGAAGAGCTGTCGGGCAGGGACCTGCGGGTGGTGATCACGGGAACGGAGAAGGACCTTCCTCAGGCGAATATCCTGGTAAGCATGCTCAAGAATTCAAAGATAATCAATGCCTGCGCCAAGACTTCGGTGAACCAGCTTGCCTGCCTGATAAGAAAATGCGCGGTATATATTTCTCCTGACTCAGCGCCTTTGCATGTGGCGGCGAGCCAGAAAGTGCCGTTCGTGGCCCTTTTCGGGCCTACCGATCCCGGGAGGCACCTGCCGCCGGCAAAGGAATTCGCGGTGATCAGAAAAGAACTGCCCTGCAGCCCCTGTTACAGGTCAAAGTGCAAGCACACCAAGTGCATGGAAATAATAAAGCCGGAAGAGGTCCTGGAGGCGGTCGATAAATTGTTGAAATGAATATTCTCTATTTGACGAATCACCTGAATATAGGCGGAATCACCAGCTATACGCTTACCTTAGCCAGCGGCATGAAAAAGCGCGGGCATAATATTTATATAGCGTCGAGCTCAGGAGAAGTTCTCCCGAGGTTCACCGCGGAAGGAATAGTTTATTTACCCTTACCCGTAAAAACCAAATCGGAGATCAGCCTGGGGGTTTTGGTCGGCAGATACAAACTATTGAAGTATATAAGAGAAAATAAAATAGATATATTGCACGCTAACACCCGCGTCACCCAGGTGTTGGGCTTTTTTATCCGGCGCGCCGCTTCACTGCCTTATGTTTCGACCTGCCACGGTTTTTTCAAAAAGCGGCTCTTCCGCAAGATCCTGCCTTGCTGGGGAGATAAGACGATCGCGATAAGCGAGCAGGTAAAGGAGCACTTGGTCGCGGATTTCGGGCTGAGCGATAAAAATATAAGAGTGATACATAGCGCCGTGGACACCGGCAAATTCAAGATCCCTGATCCCAAGCTTAAGGGGGAAGCAAAGAGAAGGCTGGGGCTGGGTGATGGGCCGGCGGTAGGGATAGTCGCGAGGTTGTCGCGGGAAAAAGGCCATGTGTACCTGATCAGGGCAATGCGGCAGGTTATTGCCCGGGTTCCCGCGGCGCAGCTTCTTATAGTCGGCGACGGGAGGTTAAAGAAGGAATTGACAGGCCTGGTCAGGGCGGAAAACCTGGAAAGGAACATTTTTTTTCATTCGGCGGTAAAGGACACCTTGGAAGTCTTAGAAGCCATGGATTTATTCGTTTTACCTTCCTTAAAGGAAGGCTTAGGGCTGGCGCTGATGGAGGCGATGGCTTGCGGCCTGGCTGTTATCGGCTCGGATGTGGGTGGGATAAAGAGCCTTATCCGCGATGGCCAAAACGGGCTGCTGGTAAGGCCGGAGGACCATCAGGGTTTAGCCGAAGCTATATCCGTATTGTTGCGCGATCCCGATAAGGCAAGGTCGCTGGGCGATAACGCGCGTCTTTTCATTAATGAGAACTTCTCCCAAGAGAAGATGGTATCTCAAACCGAGGAGGTATATTCGGAGTGTTTAAGAGAAAGATCCTAAGATACACAGGCATAACCGTCTTTTTGCTGCTTATTTGCGCCGCCGGGTTCATCCATAGCAAATACGTGCCGCCTATTTTGATGTATCATTCCGTCGATCCGGGGGCGAAGCCGCAAAACAGGCTCGCGGTTACCCCTGAAACATTCGAGCGCCAGATGCGTTTTCTCAAAGAGCGCCGTTATAATGTATTGCCCCTGGAATCCCTGGCTTCCCTGATCAAAGAAGGAAGAAGGATCCCCCATAAGACAGTGTGTATTACCTTTGATGACGGATATAAGAATTTTTATCTTCATGCCTTTCCGATATTAAAAAAATATACCCTTCCCGCGACCATGTTTATTATTACCGGCGAGGTCGAAAGACATGACCGGTTGAGCTGGAATGAGATCAAGGAAATGCTGGACTCCGGCATAATCTCCATAGGCAGCCATTGCCTGGGGCCCGAGCCTTTGGTGAACCTGAAGTCCGAAGATGAAGTAAGGAGGCAGATATTCGATTCAAAAGATTTATTAGAGGCGAGACTGGGGCGTAAGATAAACTTGTTCAGTCATCCGGAAGGGCTGTTCAACGCTAAAATAAAACAGTTGGTTATTGATGCCGGATACCGCGCAGCCGTGGCCACTAATCCCGGAAAAAAATTCGCGGACAACGATATATTCGCCTTAAAACGGATAAGGATCTCTTCCAATGCCGCCAACCTTTTTATTTTCTGGGTAGAATCAAGCGGTTATTATAACTTTATGCGGGAGCACCGCCACAAATGAACCCGTTCGAAAGATGAAAAACAAGACCTTAGGCAGGATCCTGATCTTTAATGTTAACTGGCTGGGGGATGTCCTGTTTTCCACCGCCGTCATCAGGAATATCCGGCGCAATTACCCGGAAAGCTTCATCGCCTGCGTGATACCGAGCCGCTGTTACCCCATTTTAAAAGATAACCCGCATCTGGACGAGGTGATCATCTTTGACGAAAAAGAACGGCAGAAAGGCACCCTGGCGAAATTCAAATTCGTGCAGATGCTGAAAAGCAGGAAATTTGACGCGGTATTTTTATTGCACCGTTCTTTTACCCGGGCGCTGCTTTGCCGTTTGGCCGGTATCCCCGAGAGAATAGGCTATTATACAAAAAAGCGCGGCTTTCTCCTTACCCGGAGCATATCCCCGGTTGCCCTGGATACCCAGCACCGCATCGATTATTACCTGAATATCATCGAGAAGGCCGGCCTCAGGGTAGAAGACAGATACCCGGAATTCTTTACCGATGAGAAGGACGCGCGTTTTGTCGATGATTTCCTGAAAAAGTACTTGTCAGGCAAGAAGGCCCTTCTGATGGCCATTAACCCCGGAGGGAATTGGCAGCCAAAGCGCTGGCCTCCGGAAAACTGGGCGGCGTTAGGGGATAAGCTTATCGGCGAATTGGGCGCTGAGGTAATTATCACCGGCAGCCAGACCGATACGGTCATCGCGCGTAAAATCACCGGCCTGATGAAGCATAAACCGGTTATAGCGGGCGGAGTATTTAATTTGAAACAATTAGGGGCGCTCTGCAAGAGGGCCGATCTATTCATTACGGCCGATACCGGGCCCCTGCACATCGCCAACGCGGTCGGCGCGAAAAGGATCATTGCCCTATTCGGCCCGACTTCTCCGATGGTCACCGGGCCTTACCCGCCGGCAAATGCGGTTATACTCTCCAAGGATGTCGGCTGTAAGATCCCCTGTTACGTTATGGGTTGTAAAGACAACCGCTGTATGAAGGCGATCACGCCGGAAGAGGTAATGGAGCGGGTCAAGAGAGTTTTACGTTAACTATGCCTGAAATAAAGAAGGTTCTATTCGTTACCTTAAGCAATATAGGAGATTGCATCCTCTCCTTGCCCGTCCTCGATGTATTAAGGGAAAATTTCCCGCGGGCGGAAATAACAGTCATGGTTGGCCCCAGGGCAAAAGAAGTATTCGAATCAAGCCGTTCCATAAATAAGCTCATCGTTTATGACAAATACATGCCTTTAAGACAGAAGATAAAGCTATTTTTTGAATTAAAGAGAAGGTCTTTTGACGCGGTGATCGACCTGAGAAACACTCTCTACGGAGCGCTTCTTCCCGCGCGCTTCAGGACCTCCCCGTTATTGATCATTCCCAAAAATCTGAGGCATATGAAAGACCGCAACCTTTACAGGTTATACCGGGCATTAAAGATGCGGCCGCCCGCGGTTCATACGGCGCAAAACAGATCATTGCATATCAGCCGGGAGGACGAGGATTACATAAACGGGCTTTTAAGCAGAAATAATATAGGCGCCGATGACAAAGTCGTTATAGTCGCGCCCGTAGCCAGGGGAGCCAACCGGAGATGGGAGAAAGAGAATTTTTCCCGGCTTTGTGAATTGCTCAGCCGGGATTATAAAGTGATCCTCGCCGGAACCGAAGCTGATAAGCCGGTGGCCGGGTATATCCGCGGAAATTGCGGGGATAACGTATTTGATTTCTCCGGCCTGACGAATCTAAGGCAGCTGGGCAGCTTGATGCGCAGATCATCTTTGCTGATCGTCTGCGATACGGGAGTGAGCCATTTGGCGAGTTACATGGATACCCCGGTTATTTTATTGGCGGGCGCGGGCGATGAAAGAAAATACGGACCCTGGACAAGGAAAAAAAGCGTGATCATTTCAAGGAAATTATTTTGCCGGCCCTGCGAAAAGGCGCAATGCGGGTTCGGCACGGTAAAATGCCTGAAGTTGATAAAACCGGAAGAGGTATTAAGGGCGGCCAAAGATATATTGGGTTCCGCGCGCCCCCCGGCCGCGCCCGGGGCGGGCCGGGCATCAGGCGCAAGAATACCGCCGGATTTTAAGCGTATATTGGTCGTACGCACGGACCGGATCGGCGATGTGCTCTTATCCACGCCGGTAATAGAGGCCTTGAGGAAAAGCTACCCGAACGCGTATATAGCGGCGATGGTTTCGCCTTACGCCAAAGATATCGTCGAAGGGAACCCCTATTTGGACGACGTGATAATATACGATAAGGAAGGCAGGCATAAAAGCTGGAAAAGGACCCTGGAATTCGGCTTTCGTCTGAGAGAAAGAAAATTCGACCTGGCGCTGGTGCTTCATCCTACAAACCGGGCGCACCTGGTCAGTTTTTTAGCGGGTATCCCGCGCCGGGTAGGGTATAGCCGTAAATCCGGGTTCCTTTTAACCGATAAAATAAAACACGATAAACAGCGCGGCGAAAAGCATGAATCCGAATACGCCCTGGATCTGGTCAGGCATCTGGGCTTGGATCCTCATGGTAAGGCGCCCTTTATGCCTTTAAAAGCCGAATCCGAAAAGTGGGCCGAGGAATTATTCAAGCTGGAGGGGGTAAAACGATCAGATAAATTATTGGCTATTCACCCGGCGGCAAGCTGCCCTTCCAAGATTTGGCCGAATGAAAGATTCGCCGCGGCGGCAGACCGGCTAGCCGAAAAATACGGATTCAAGGTTTTAATACTCTGCGGGCCGAAGGATACCGAGTTAGCGGAAGATATGAGGAAACGGATGACTTGTCAGGCCGTGAATCTCGCGGGAAAAAATTCTGTCAGCCAGCTGGCGAGCGTCCTCAAAAGATGCAGCTTGTTTATATCCAATGATTCGGGGCCGGTGCATATTGCGGCGGCGCTGGGGGTACCCGTGATCTCCATCTTCGGCAGGAATCAAAAAGGTTTAAGCCCCCGGAGATGGGGGCCGGTGGCCGATAGGTTGAGCAGGGTTTTACACAAGGATATCGGCTGCGTAGAGTGCCTGGCGCATAACTGCGTTAAGGGATTCGCCTGCCTTAAGGCGATCACCGTTGACGACGTCGTCAACGCCGCAGAGGAACTTTTGAAATGTTAATTTCGCTGCGGGCTTTGTTCGCGTGCTGAAAACTTTTTCCGTGCACTACGGTTTACTCGCCGCTTACGCAACGACTTACACGGGTAAAATACTGCTCCAGCTGCTCGTAAATCCTTGTGCACTCTTGCGAAACAAGCCAAGACAGGACCCGCTAAAATGCCGTAAATATGTTGATTTAGCGGGAAATTGTGCTAAAATTATAGTTTCGTATGCTCAATATAAATGAAATAAGGACCTATTCCATCGATACGAGGCGGAGTAAGGTGGAGATCTCCAATTTCGCCAAGCCGCCATGCCGGAAAAGAAGCTTTTTGTCTTTTTACGACTCACTGCCTAATATATTAAAAGCTAAGGAGATACGCTCCGTAGTCAAGGCCATAATTTCGGCGCGCAAAAGAAAAAAATCCGTGATCTTCATGGCCGGAGCGCATGTTATAAAATGCGGGCTTAATCCGGTATTGATCGAACTGATAAAGAAGAAAATAATTACCTGCGTGGCCTTGAACGGGGCGGGAATAATACATGATTTTGAGATCGCCTATATAGGCAAAACTTCCGAGGATGTCGGAGAAGGCCTGAAGGATGGAAGATTCGGGATGGCGCGCCAGACCCCTGATTTTATCAACAAGGCCGTTAAAGATGGCGTTTCCTCCGGGCTGGGTTTAGGGGGTTCTTTGGCCCGAAAAATGTCCGTTTCCAGGCTGCCTTATAAGAATTTGAGCCTGCTCTGTAACGCGCGCAAGAACGCGGTACCGGTTTGTGTTTTCGTGGCCGTCGGCGCGGATATCATCCACCAGCATCCTTCTTTCGACGCCGCCCTGACCGGCGAAGGGAGCTACAGGGATTTCCTCCTGCTCGCGGAAAATATCCGGGGCCTGAATGACGGAGGGGTTGTGTTGAATTTCGGTTCGGCGGTAATATTGCCGGAAGTCTTCCTGAAAGCGTTGAACCTGGCGAGGAATTTGGGCAACAGGATAAATAATTTCACCACCGCTAATTTTGACATGATTTATCATTACCGGCCGATGCAAAACGTGGTCACCAGGCCAACGGCCGGGGGAGGCAGCGGGCATTACATAATCGGCCACCACGAGATAATGCTGCCTTTACTGGCGCAGGCAATAATTGAAGGGCTATGAAAGACATCAAAAAGATCATCGCTAAATTCAAAGACGTGAGGATAATGGTGGTCGGGGATCTTATCCTTGACCAGTACATAAGAGGGGAAGTGGACAGGGTTTCCCCGGAAGCCCCGGTTCCGATAGTATGGGCGAGGGAAAGGAGATACGTCCCCGGAGGGGCCGCTAATGTGGCGAATAATATCGTCTCCCTCGGGGGCAAGGCCTCATTATGCGCCGTGACCGGAGATAAAAATACACTGGTCGCCGAGCTGCTTTTACGCGAGCTAAAGGCGGGTAAGATCGATACCGCAGGAATAATTTCTGAAAGGGGCAGGGAGACGACCCTCAAGACCAGGGTCATCGCCGGGCACCAGCAAGTGGTCAGGGTTGACTGGGAGCACGTGCATAATATCAGTAAAGAAACCCAGAATAAATTGCGCGCTTATATAACGAAAAATTTGAAATATTTCGATGCCGTCATCATCGAAGATTACGGGAAAGGGCTTCTGGGCAGGGGTTTGACCGAGGCGATAATCAAAGAGGCGAACAACCAGAAAAAGATAGTAACCGTTGACCCTAAAGAGGACAACTTCGACTGTTATTTCAAGGCGACTTGCATTACCCCAAACCGGAGAGAGGCCCAAAACGCCGTCAGGTTCCTTAAGATGAAGGACGCCTCGAATAAATTCAGGATCTACAAGGAAGAATTGACCACAGATAAAGATATTTCCAGGGCAGGGGAAGCCATTCTCGGGCATTTACAGCTGGAAAGCCTTTTGATCACCATGGGGGAACACGGGATGTGGCTTTTTGAGAAGGGCCGGAACCGGCATATCCCGACGGTAGCGCAGGAAGTTTTCGACGTTTCGGGAGCGGGGGATACGGTGATAGCCGCTCTTACCATGGCGCTTTCCTGCGGCGCTTCCAAGCTGGAAGCCGCGCATATCGCTAATTTCGCCGCGGGCATTGTAGTGGGAAAACTGGGGACCGCCGTTACCACACAAAAAGAACTTTTGGGGCGGATAAATATAAGCAGGGAGTAAGCAGATGGATGTTATCGGAATAATTCCCGCCAGGTACTCCTCGACAAGGTTCGAAGGCAAGGTCCTGGCGGATATAAACGGTAAGCCGATGATCCAGCATGTCTGGGAGCGCGCCAAAGAGGCCTTGACGCTGGACGAGCTTATTATCGCGTGCGACGATGAGAGAGTGGCCATGGCAGCCGAAAGGTTCGGGGCGAAAGTGGTTTTTACCGCCAAAGGCCACGCCTCGGGGACCGACAGGATATGCGAGGTGATAAATCCTATCGATGTCAAAGTAGCCGTGAATATACAGGCGGATGAGCCCCTGATCCATCCTACCATGATCGATTCAGTCGCGCGGGCGCTTTTAGACAATAGCGCTATCTCAATGGCCACGGTCATGAAAGCCTTGGATGACCCGGAGTCCGTCGGAGATCCCAACATCGTCAAGGTCGTTATAGATAAAAGTAATTTCGCGGTCTATTTTTCGCGTTCTCCCATTCCTTACCACGCCAAGCAGTCGGATATCAAGCTGCCGATTTATTTTAAACATATAGGCTTATATGGTTACACCAAGGATTTCCTTTTCGTCTATAAAAACCTCCCCGTATCCTATCTTGAGCGCGTCGAGCGGCTGGAGCAGTTGAGGGTCCTGGAAGAGGGTTTTCGGATAAAAGTAATAGAAACCAAATACGATACGATAGGCGTGGATACGCCGGAAGATCTGGAGAAGGTCAGGGAATATCTAAAAAAGACCCCGGGCGCCCCGGCCGATCGCCAGGCAGAAGATAACCAAACTCAAAATAATTCTGATGACCCGTCAAATTAAAGCAGGCAATATTAAAATCGGTGGGAATAACCCCCTGGTCCTGATCGCCGGCCCTTGCGTTATAGAGTCGGAAACGCACTGCCTCGAAACCGCGCGGAAGATAAAAGAGATCGCGCAAAAGGCGGGGATACCGTTCATATTCAAGGCTAGTTTCGATAAGGCGAACAGATTATCCGCTGATTCTTACCGCGGGCCCGGATTGAAAAAGGGGCTTATTGTCCTGCGCAAGGTAAAGCAGGCCCTGGGCGTGCCCATATTAAGCGATATCCATTGCTCAAACGATATACCCGAGGCGGCGAAAGTCCTGGACGTAATACAAATACCCGCTTTTTTATGCCGCCAGACGGATATAGTAACCGCAGCGGCAAGGACCGGAAAGGTCATAAATATCAAAAAGGGCCAGTTCCTCGCGCCCTGGGATATTCTGCCTATCATAAAAAAGATCGAGGCCGCCGGGAACAGGTCTATCCTGATCACGGAGCGCGGCGCTTCTTTCGGTTACAATAATCTGGTTTCCGACTTAAGAAGCCTGGCGATAATGCGCGATTTCGGTTACCCGGTGATCTACGACGCTACGCATAGCGTCCAGTTACCGGGAGGCAAAGGCGGATCTTCGGGCGGGCAGCGTCAATTTGTTTCCGCTTTATCCCGCGCGGCAGCGGCTTTCGGATGTGACGGCCTCTTCCTGGAGGCCCATCCCGATCCGGATAAGGCGCCGTGCGACGGGCCGAATATGATCGACCTAAAGGAGCTGCAAGCGCTCATCGGGCAGGTAAAAAAGATAGAGGCGGTATTATGAGGGTAAATATACTGAAACGCGCCAGGCAGGTGCTGGAAATAGAAGCGCAAGCTATCAAGAACCTCGGCTCGCGCCTGGGCGATAATTTTAAGCAAGCCCTGGAAATTATCCTGAAAACAAAAGGAAGAGTGGTGGTAAGCGGGATGGGAAAAACAGGGATCATCGCCCAAAAACTTTCCGCGACATTATCTTCTACTGGGACGCCTAGTTTATTCCTGCATTTATCGGAGGCGGCGCACGGGGACCTCGGGAAGGTGACCAGGGAAGATGTCGTAATTATTCTGTCTAACAGCGGGGCGACCTCAGAGGTAAAACAATTGCTGCCTTTCCTAAAAAAGATCGGTTCGCCGATAATCGCTTTGACGGGGAACATATCTTCGCCGCTGGCGACATACAGCGATGTGGTGCTTGATATATCAGTGAAGAAAGAGGCATGTCCTCTGGGCCTCGCGCCGACGGCATCGACAACCGCCTGCCTTGCCATGGCTGACGCGCTGGCTGTCTGCTTGATCGAGCTTAAGGATTTCAAGGCGAAGGATTTCGCCATGTTCCACCCCGGCGGTTCACTCGGCCGGCAGCTTTTGCTTACCGTAAACGATATCATGCGCAAGGGCAACGCCAATCCGGTAGTTTCGGAAGCAACGACGGTTTCAGAGGCGCTGCTCGAAATAACCCAGGCTCGGGCGGGCGCGGCCGTGGTTGTGGATAAGAAAGGAAAGCTCTCCGGTATATTTACGGACGGAGATTTACGCAGGAACCTGGGAAAGGGAAAAGACCTGCCAAAAATGAAGATCCGGGATGTAATGACTAAAAAGCCCCTGGCCATAGCGCAGGGAAGGCTCGCGGCGGAAGCCATGCGTATATTACAGGAAAAAAAGATAGATGAGATGCCGGTGATAGATAAGAAAGGCCGTCCCGTCGGGCTTCTGGACGTGCAGGACCTTTTGAAGGCGGGAGTGGTTTAATGGATATAAAGCAAGACCTGATAGAAAAGGCGAAAAAGATCAAAGTTTTACTTCTTGACGTTGACGGGGTCCTGACGGACGGAAGGATCATCTATGATTCATCCGGCCGCGATGTGAAATTCTTTGACGTGCATGACGGCATGGGGGTCCACTGCCTTAAAAAGGCGGGGATAAAGACGATACTTATCACCGCCAAGGGCTCAAGGGCGATCTTCCCGCGCGCCCGGGATATGCAGGTGGAGGCGGTTTATGAGAATATCTCGCCCAAAACAAAGGCGATGGACAAGATAATAAAGAAATATGGTTTACAGCCCCAAGAAATATGTTTTGTCGGCGACGATCTGGTGGACCTATGCCTGATGAAAAGGGTAGGCCTGCCTATAGCCGTATTTAACGCGTGCCCCGAGATCAAGCAGGCGGCTTCTTATATCACGCTTAAGCATGGAGGAAAAGGGGCGGTGCGCGAGGTAGCGGAATTGATCTTAAAATCGCAAGGATCGTGGGGAAAGATCTTAGAGCATTATGCTTGTTAAGGTTATTTCGGTATCCCTGCCGTTTATATTCCTGACTTTTAGCCTGTCGGCACAAAGCCCGCAGACAGCCGCAGAATCAGACCAGCAGATCATGGATTTTTCCCTGGCCAGTTTCGGGGAGAAAGGTAAAAAAGCCTGGGAACTGTCCGGAAAGTCAGCCGATATCTTATCGGATATGGTCAGGCTTAAAGACGTAACGGGCAACCTTTACGGGAAAGAGGAGGATATCAAACTGACCGCCGACAACGGCGATTTTGATAAAGCGAAGGGGAAGGTGCACCTCGAAAATAACGTCATAATTACCACTTCAACCGGCGCGAAATTGACCACCGAGTCGCTGGACTGGGACAGGAAGAACGAGCTGGTTACGACCAACGACGCGGTAAATATAGAAAGAGGCAACATGGTCACTACCGCCTCGGGAGCGCGGGGCCAACCGAGCCTGAAAAAGGTGAGCCTGCAGAAGGACGTTACGGTGAACATTAACCCCGAGGATCAAAAAGACAACGGCGGCCTCAAACAAAAAATAGTAATTACCTGTGACGGCCCTTTAGAGATAGATTACGAAAACAATATCGCTGTCTTTAACCGCAACGTCAAAGTGGATACGCAGGACGCGCTCATCGAAAGCGACACGATGGACGTTTATTTCGGTAAAAAAGCGGATGGGGTCACGGCGCCAAAAGCGGGTTCCGCCATGGCGCAGGGCATGCAGAGTAAAATAGATAAGATCGTCGCTTACGGTAACGTTAAGATATCGCGCGGAGAGAATGTCTCTTACAGCGACCAGGCGACTTACAACGCTGTAGACAGGAAGATCCTGCTTTCGGGAAAGCCGAAGCTGGTGATATATTCCGAGGAGGATATGGATGCATCTTTTGGAAATTAAGGGAATATCCAAGTCCTATGACGGAAGGCAGGTAGTAAAGGGCGTCGACCTTGTCGTAAAACGCGGCGAGATCGTCGGGTTGCTTGGGCCCAACGGCGCGGGAAAAACCACCACATTTTACATGGTGGTAGGCATTATCCCGCCGAATACCGGCTCGATCATTTTTGATAATAACAATATAACCGGCCTTCCTATACATGAGAGGGCGCGTTTCGGGATAGGATATCTTTCCCAGGAAGCGTCGGTATTCAGGAAGCTTACGGTCGAAGAAAATATCATGGCGATCCTGGAGACCCTTCCCATAAGCGCGAAGGAAAGAAAGCGCAGGCTGGAAGGCCTCCTTGAGGAATTGAATATCGCGAAGCTGGCTAAAAGCAGGGCCTATACATTGTCCGGAGGGGAAAGAAGGAGGCTGGAGATAACCCGCGCGCTGGTCACTAACCCTTCCTTTATACTTCTTGACGAACCCTTTTCCGGCATTGACCCGATTGTCGTCAACGAAGCCCAGGAGATCATAAAGGAATTAAGGGACAAGGGCCTCGGGATCCTGCTGACCGACCATAACGTGAGGGAGACCCTTTCCATAACCGACCGGGCGTATCTTATCGCCGACGGCAGGATCCTCATTTCGGGCACGGCCCAGGACCTTATCGATAACCCCAAAGCCAGGGAAATATACCTGGGCGAGAAGTTCAGGATGTAAAATAAAACAGGGACAGACACCATTTTCCAAGAAATTAGTGCCTGTCCCCAATTAAGGAGAGATAAGTTGAAGATAGAAGTAAAGAAATTAGACAGCGGGAAAAAAGAGATCAAGATAGAAGTAAGCGGCGATATAGTAAAGAATAAATTCGAAGATGTCTTTGGGCGCATCGCTAAAGAAGCGAAGGTCCCGGGCTTCAGGCAGGGCAACGCGCCCAGGGATATGCTCGAGAAAAAATATTCCGGCCACGCGCATGAGCTGGTCATGAAGGAATTGATCCCGGATCTGTATAATCAGGCTATTGAGAAGGAAGGCATTGATGTTTTGGACCTGCCGGATATTTCCGACGTGGAATTGGACCGGTCAACGCTTTCTTTCAAGGCGCTGGTGGACGTGCGGCCGGAGATCGCGCTTAAAAATTACAAAGGCATCAAGGTCAGCTATAAGAAGATAGAGGTCAGCCCCGATGCCGTAAAACGCAGCATGGATTCTTTAAAAGAATCCAGGAAGGCCGAGGCTTTAGACGATAAATTCGCCAGAGGTATAGGATATCCTTCGCTCGCGGAATTGCAGCAAGCGGTGGAAAAGCAGATTTATCTTCAGGAAGAGAACATGCAGAGGCAAAAGATAGAGAAAGAGATCGTAGACAATGTTACCGCCGGACTGGATTTTAAGCTGCCCCAGTCCCTGGTAAAGCGCCAGTTAGCCGACATGATAAGGCAGGCCAAGCTGGACCTCGCGTTAAAAGGAGTGCCCCGGGAGAAAATAGACGAGCAGGAAAAGGCGCTGTCTGAACAGCTCGAACCGCAAGCCAAAACCCAGGTCAGGGTTTATCTGGTATTGGCGGCTATAGCCAAAAAGGAAAATATCGCGGCCGACGACCACATGCCGCATAATGTGATGGAATTTTTATTAAGGGAAGCGGATTGGCAAGTTAATTAACAATAGGGACGCCCTTTCAGCCAAAGCCAAGGGTGTCCCTAAAGTACGGAGGTAAACAATGGAGATAAAAAACCAGACATTAGTACCCATGGTTATTGAGCAGACCGCGCGGGGCTATGAACGCGCCTATGATATCTATTCGCGCCTGCTTAAGGACCGCATTGTATTTATCGGCACTCCCATAGACGACATCGTCGCGAATTTGCTCATCGCGCAGCTTTTGTTCCTGCAGATGGAAGATATGAATAAGGACATCAACGTTTATATCAATTCTCCCGGAGGGTCGGTAACCGCGGGACTGGCGATCTATGACACGCTGCAATTCGTAAAACCGGATGTCGCCACTTATTGCGTCGGCCAGGCCAGCAGCATGGGGGCGCTTCTTTTGTGCGCGGGCACAAAAGGCAAACGTTTTGCCCTACCTAATTCAAGGATCATGATCCACCAGCCCTGGGGCGGGATACAGGGGCCCGCGGAAGATATCTCCAGGCACGCAAAAGAGATATTAAAGCTTCGCGATAACATAAACGAGATCATCGCCCATCACACGAAGCAGTCGTTGGAAAAGATCCAGAAAGATACCGACAGGGATTACTTTATGTCCGCTGAGGAAGCGAGAGAATACGGTATTGTTGACGAAGTGATCTTGACAAAGAAAAATAAATAAGCCAGCAAGGCAATGGTTTGGTTTCCGATAGCCAAAGCCATAAAGCCAGCAAGGCAATGGTTTGGAAAGCGGCAACTAATTTAGAGGAGGTTTTTAAATGAGAAAGAATTACCTATTGACACCAGGGCCTACGCCCTTGCCGCCGGAAGTCTGCGAGGCGATGGCGCGGCCGATCATCCATCACCGCACGCCGCAGTTCCAGGCGATAATCAAAGAAGCTACGCAGGGCCTGCAGTATGTTTTTCAGACTAAAGGCGACGTCTTTATATTAGCTTCATCCGGCACGGGGGCTATGGAAGCGGCGGTAGTGAATTTGCTTTCGCCCGGCGATACAGCCATAACCATACAAGGCGGGAAGTTCGGCGAAAGATGGACGGAGATCTGCAAAAAATACGGGATAAATACTGAGGTCATCGATGTTAAGTGGGGAGAAGGGGTTTCCGCCTCCGAGATAGAAAAAAGGTTAAAGGCGAACCCCGCGGCAAAGGCGGTCTTTACCACCCTCTGCGAAACCTCTACAGGCGTGGTCAACGATATCGCGGCAATAGGCAGCGTGTTAAAAGCGACCAACGCGGCATTGGTAGTAGACGCGATAAGCGGGCTGGGCGCGATCGACCTGAAAACCGACGCGTGGAATTGCGACGTAGTAGTTTCAGGTTCCCAAAAAGGCCTGATGCTGCCTCCGGGATTAGGGTTCATCTCAGTAAGCCAAAAGGCGTGGAAGCTGGTCGAATCTTCGAGATCCCCCAAATATTATTTTGACCTGAAAGCGGCGAAGAAAGCCCTGGACAAAACGGACACGCCTTTTACTCCCGCGATCACTTTAATTATCGCGCTTTGCGAAGCTTTAAAGATGATCAAAGAGGACGGGCTGGAGAATACTTTTATACGGCATAAGAAGATGGCCGACGCTACCAGGGCCGCGGTCAAGGCGCTCGGGTTGGAATTATTCGCGCCCACGGCCGCGTCCGACGTGGTGACGGCGGTTAACCTGCCCGCGGGAATAGACGGGGAGAAATTAGTGAAAACCATGCGCGATACCTACGGCGTAACCATAGCCGGAGGTCAGGCGGAATTGAAAGGCAAGGTCATCAGGATCGCCCACATGGGATTTATCGAAGAGTTCGATATTATCGCCGGGATCTCTTGCCTTGAGAAGGTGTTACATCAGATGGGTTATAAGTTTTCTTTAGGACAGGGCATAAAGGCGGCGCAGGAGTCCTTACTTTAAAGATAAGAGGAGGGAAATTTATGAGAATATTAGTCAGCGACCCTCTATCCGAGGAGGGGTTAAGGATACTTAAAGAGGTAAAAGAATTCCAAGTCGAGGTCAAGACCGACTTGAAACCTGAGACGCTAAAAGAGGTTATCTCGGATTACGACGCACTGATCGTGCGCAGCGCGACCAAAGTCACCAAAGATATAATCCAGGCGGCTGCCAGGCTTAAAGTGATCGGCCGGGCGGGGGTAGGGTTGGATAACGTGGATTTAGAAGCCGCTACGCAAAAGGGCATAATCGTGATGAACACTCCGGGAGGCAATACCATTTCCACCGCCGAACATACGATGAGCATGATCTTGTCCCTTTCCAGGAACATACCGCAGGCTAACGTCTCTACAAGAAAAGGCGAATGGAAGCGTTCAAAATTCATGGGCGTTGAGCTTTATGGCAAGGTTTTGGGAGTGGTGGGGTTGGGTAGGATAGGCACTGAGGTAGCCAAGCGCGCCTTATCCTTCGGGATGAAAGTATTGGCCTATGACCCGTTTTTATCCAAGGAAGTCGCCGAAAGCCTCGGCATCGGGGTCGCGGACTTAAAGGACGTGCTGTCCAGCGCCGATTACATTACGGTGCACACGCCTCTTACGCAAGAAACAAGGCACATGATATCCGGAGATGAATTCGCCCTGATGAAAAACGGGGTGCGCGTGATCAACTGCGCCAGGGGAGGCATAATTGACGAAGCGGCTTTAGTGGCCGCCCTGAAAGAAGGCAAGGTCGCCGGCGCCGCGCTTGACGTTTTCGAGAAGGAGCCGCTTTCCGTAGACAGCGAGCTGCAGAAATTGGAGAATGTCATCCTGACCCCGCATTTAGGAGCATCCACTGAAGAGGCCCAGGTTAACGTCGCCATTGAAGTTTCGGAGATCGTCAGGGACGCCCTTTTGGGAAGAGGGATACGTAACGCCGCCAATTATCCATGCCTGGAGGCGGAAGTTTGTAAGTTCCTGGAGCCGTACATAAATCTTTCGGAGAAATTGGGGGTCTTCGCCGGGCAGCTGGCGGAGGGCAGGTTCGAAGAGTTGAACATAAATTACAGCGGCGAAATTATAGAATACGATTTAAGCCCGCTGACCATGTCCCTGGCCAAAGGGCTGCTTTCCCCTATTTTAAAGGAAACAGTAAACTTTGTTAACGCCGCGGCTCTCGCCAAGGAAAGAGGCATCAGGGTCAAAGAGGCGAAAACTTCTAAAGAAGAAGAATTCGTGAATCTGATCCAAGTGGAGATAAAGACCGACAAAGAGACCAGGACGGTTTGCGGGACG
>JAQUPI010000002.1 GCA_028716705.1 Candidatus Omnitrophota bacterium
CCGGCGCCTGACTGCTGCAGGAGCTGGTCTTTTTGGGAGATCAGGGCAAGGTTATTGTTTACGGCGTCTTTGAGCTGAGCGATCTCGGCGCCTGACTGCTGCAGGAGCTGGTCTTTTTGGGGAATTGTCTTTTCATATAACTCTGAATTGATATTCTTTAAGCTATCTAACTGTTCAACTAAATAGTTTTTTTCTTTATTTAAAATCTTATCTAATTCTTCAAATATGCCTGGTAGCACTGAAAAAATAACGGCCTTATCGTGGTGTTTAAATAATTTAGTAAATACGGCAGGCAGTATTTTAAAAAGCTCATTCCTGTTGCGCAGGGCGGTAAAATATCCTTTACCGAACAACGCCGGGGCCAATTTTTGCGGGTAGTGCTTAGCTACCAATAGCAATCTATTCCTTTCGCAATAAAAGCTTACAAACCCGATATCGTTAACCGAGCCGTGGAATTTATGATAGACTAAACTTCCTGGGGCGTAAACCATCCGCCATCCCCTTTGTCTGGCTCTTATAGACATATCTACGTCTTCCATAAACATATTGAAATCCTCATCCAGAAAACCGATACTTTCTAAGCATTCCTTCCGGTACAATACGGAGCAATGAGACAGGCTCTTTACCTCTTCAATCTCGTTATATTGTCCCCTGTCTTTCTCTTTAAATCCACGGTCAGACCAGTAAAAATCCGGAAATTCATAATGCCCCGTTCCTTGCAATTTTCCGTTTGGAAATAGAATTTTGCTGCATACGGCCCCGATTTTATCGTCTGTCCTTATGACATCGACCAATTCGCAGAGCCAATTCTTATCTACCCGCGTGTCATTATTCAGAATAGCGATGTATTCGCCCTTTGATTTGGCAATCCCCAGATTATTGGCCATACAATAATTATTCACATTATTTTTAAAGACTTTAACGCGAGGGAAATATTTTCTTACATAAGCTACGGAGCCGTCAGAGGAACAATTATCGACCATGATGATTTCCATTCTATTCTTCGGGTATCTTAGGCCGGATAAGGAGACAAAACAATCCTTCAGGAAGCGTTTCCCGTTATAATTTACAGTGACTATGCTTACTAAGGGCAGTTTTTTCGTTTTCATTTTTCCGTCCAACGCCATTTGTGCTGCAAATAAACCGTGCCGTGGTCCTTGCGGTTAAACACCATGCGAAACGGATAAATCCCGTGATGATACATCAAAAACCGGCGCATTGAACCATCCCACACCCCGATTGAAATCTTGTAGCCTCCCGGCAGTAACGGCAACTCCAAGAAGGCGGCCTTAAAATCTTTGCTTCTGCCGGCTCTTTGCGATATCCCCTGGCAATAAACGCCGTCATCCCTGTAAATGCCTAACCATACATATCTTTTTGCGTCGTTAAACGGTTTATCAAAACTAACTATTAATTTTGCCTGTCCGCCTGTAATAAATGTTTCTTGTTCTTTGTCATCATGATCAAGTATTTTCACTGAATCAACCCTTATTCCATCGGCATCAATTTTTAGGCCCCATTTATCATCTAACATGCTCGGGTCTACGATGCCGTTATTCTTTCTCCTAAGATTAAAATAAGCTTTCGAATGGAATATGCACGGAAGGTTCAAAAGCTGTCCGGTTTTATTGTTTCCTTTGACGATTAGTTTATAGTAACCTTCGCGGTAACTGAAAGGCAAAGTTTCATTTTTATCCCAGATGGCCACCGAAACGCGGTATTCGCCGGGGGCAAGCAATAATTTTGATAAAAATAACTCAAAGTAGCCCTTTCCCGGACTTATTTCCGGTATATCGTGTCCATCAAACTTAGTATTGGGGCCGTAACAATATACCCCGTCTTGCCTGAAGATCGCTATGCCAAAATGCGGCTCCTTGATCGGGTTTTTTGCCTCGAAATAAACTTTTATCCTTAACGGCTTGCCGCTTCTTATCCCGTAGGGCCTAAGGCCGGATTTATTTATCAACTCTACCTTTTTTATAGCCGCTTCTTTCGTTCCCAGCTCATTACCCCAATTGGATGTATCCTCAGCCCATTTCTTGGTATTTTCAACCAAACCTGTTTCCTGCTTGAGCCCTACGAAAAACTTTTCTGTCTTTAATAACGCGTGGTATTTATTAACGCCTTCGGTTGTGTTGCCATAGAATAACATCCGGCCGTGATCCAAGAGGACTACGTTATCGCAAAGTCTCTCTACTAAATCCATGCCCTGGTTAGTTACTACCAGGGTCTTCCCCGAACGCCTAAGGTCCATTAACCGCTCAAAACACTTGCTCTGGAAAAGAGCGTCTCCTACCGCCAAAACTTCATCTATCGCCAAAATATCAAAATCCAGGTTAACAATGATGCTAAAACCCAATCGAAGCCGCATTCCCTGCGAATATGTGCCCAACGGCATATCGATAAAATTGCCCAATTCCGAAAATTCTATAATGCAGCCCAGCTTATCTTCCAACTCCTTTTTTGCGGCGCCCATTAACGCCCCATTAAGAAAAATATTTTCTCTTCCCGTCAATTGATCCTGAAAGCCTATCCCCAAGTTAAATAAACCTAAGACTTTTCCCGTAACCTTAATCTCGCCTCGAGTGGGAGACAATACTCCGGCAATTATATTTAAAAGGGTTGTCTTGCCGGCTCCATTTCTCCCGATTATCCCCAGAATTTCTCCTTTATAAATATTGAATGAAATATTTTTTAAAGCCCGGAGGCTGTCAAAATCCGCCCCGATATGCCTTCCTGTTATTTTTAAAAACTGGTAGACCTTATCTACCGAACGCATCTCTATAGCCCTGTCCGCTAGTTTGTAATTGTTTTTTAATAGCTTAGTAGGAGATGTGGTCATTTATATTCTTTTCATTCCTTTTGTAAAAGCGGATTCCTAGTAAAAAAATGATGGCCGAAAAAATCAAGGGACAAATTATCAGGCCCGGCAGGCCGATTTCTTCTCCTATGGCAGGATAAAATCCTCTTAAGACCGCGAGCCTGTATAAAAACAGTACGCCCACAAATGGATTATAAATATATAAATTGAATAAGGACGGCGGCAGGGAATCTTTAACCAGATAAATAGAATAGAAGGCGGGTGTCAGATAAAACAATATGGGCAAAAGAGCTTCCACTACATATTTCATATCCCGGAATCTGACGTAAACGATGGAAGATATTAATGAAATGCCTGTGGTTAAAATCAGGTGTACCGCTAAAATAACGGGTAGGAAGACGATAAAAACAGGCAGGCCTTTCAAAAAAAAGAGGGAGGTAATGATTAGTATGAATAATGAGGGCAGGAAGTTAACCGCGTTAGCCAGAATAATCGATAGGGGAATGAGGTAGTGTGGTAATTGCGACTCAAGGACCAGATTCTTATTATCAACCAGGCTGGTAGTTGAGCTCGCTACAGAATCCTGAAAAAAACGCCACGTGAATACCGCGCTCATTAGGTATAGCAAAAAAGGCGCTTCTTTGGTTTTAACCTGTAAAATTACCGAGAAGACCACATAAAAAATCGCCACTGTCAAAAGAGGCGATAGGAATGCCCAGGCAAATCCGAGCAGCGGCCTGGAATAGCGGATCTTCAAGTCCTTAAGCACAAGCTCCCGGATCAGATCCCGTCTCCGAAAAATCTCTTTTAGCATTTAACGCCGAAAAGAGTTAATTAGCATTGGGCAATGCCTTTTCCCTTAATAAAGTTTCGTACAGATTCTGGCTATTCGTTACCATGTTCGTAAGGGTAAAATCAGAATTCAGGCTCTCTCTGGCATTTCTACCCATTCGGGCCCTGAGATCCTCATCTTTCAGTAAGGCAACTAATCTCTCGGACATTCCCTTCATGTCATGGGGCGCAACCAAAAACCCCATCTTTCCTTCAACGACTATCTCCGCCACCCCTCCGGTGTTAGTAGTAACCAAGGGCTTGGATGAAGCCATTGCTTCTAAGACGGAGATAGGAAGGCCTTCCCATAAAGAGGTGAGTACAAATACATCGACAGCCGATAATACCCTGGAAATATCCTTGCGCCAGCCGGCCAGAATGACATCTTTTTCTAGATTAAGTTTCCGTATCAATCTCTCTATTTTCCCACGCAAGACGCCGTCTCCGACCAGGAGAAACTTTGTCTGGGGCAAAGACGCTTTCACAAAAGAAGCAAGTTTAATGAAATCCTGAGGGTGCTTCTGCGGCTTAAAGCAGGAGACCATGCCTACCACTAATTCGCCTGTATTTATCCCTAATTCCCGCCTTGCCTTTTCGTCTTTTTCGCCAAATTCCGCGTAATCAATGCCGTAGCGTATAAGGGCGTATTTTTCATCCGCGCCAATACGGTTATCTATCCCCTTCTGTTTATCGTATTCTGAAACTACTATCAATTTATCCGTGAATCGCGCGGTAATCCTTTCTAGCCAGATGAAAAATAACCGTTTGATCGTCGGCTGACAATCATTAAAGCTCCAGCCGTGGACAGTGTGGACTATGACCTTTGCCCCGGTTAATCTCGCGGCCGCCCGGCCTAGAATGCCTGCCTTTGAACTATGCGTATGGACAAATTCGATCTTATTCTTTTTGATGAAGTAACACAGTTCAATTAAAGCGAAAAGGTCCTTTAATGGATTTATCGGGCGCTCTAACCAAATTGATCTCTTTACCGCTAGATTATCTATAGATAAGGCTTCGGCCAGCAGTAATCCGTCTTTGGCGGTAAATAAGAACGGGTGGAATCTTTTTTTATCCAGGTGCCTGGTCAGGCTTAATAAATACTTTTGCGCTCCGCCCAGCTCTAATTTTGTAATAATGTAAAGGAGGTTAATTGTCTGCATTCGGACAACTCATATTATAATCCTTATATAGAAAACTTCAAGCCGCAAATTGGGCAAAATGAGCCTTGTTTTTGATTATAATAAGGCGTGGATATGCCTTTTAGGAGTGGATGGATAAGGCCGGGTCTTGCTTTGAGGATTTTAACAAATACGCGGCAGGGGCTCGCTGGTAAGCATATCTACGATGCGCCGGGTACCGAGAACGGTATTAAGGATTACGCGCCCTTTAGGTTCATTTACGATCTTTCCGATGACCCGCGCATTTTTACCCAAGGGGTGCTTTCTTAGCAGGCCCAACACCCTTTCCTGCCCTTTTTTCTCGACCACCATCACCGCTATTCCCTCGTTCGCGATAAACAACGGGTCGATACCCAGCAATTCGCACGCGGCTTTCGCTTTTCCCGAGACCGGGATATGCCTTTCTTCTATTACGATTCCCCGTCCGGAGCTTTGCGCCGCTTCGTTTAAGGTAGTGGCCAGGCCTCCGCGGGTAGGGTCGCGCATGAATTTGATCGCGTTGGTCTTTTTTAATATGGGTATCAAAAGGCTGTTCAAAGCCGCGCAGTCGCTTTTTATATTAAATCCCAACCCCAATTCCTTTCTTCTGGCAAGAACGGCCAGGCCGTGTTGAGCGATCGGTCCGGTGAGGATAATGGAATCCTGCGGTTCTATATTTTTTACGGATAATCTTTTATCCGCTATAACCCTGCCTATGCCGGAGGTGTTGATAAAAATTCTGTCGCAGGCGCCCTTTTCCACAACCTTAAGGTCTCCGGTGACAAAACGGACGCCGGCCTTTCGGGAATTTGCGGAAACGGAATCCACGATCTTTTCCAAAACCCGGTATTCAAGGCCTTCTTCCAATATCAACGCCAGGGAAAGATATTCAGGGTCTGCCCCCTGCATTACCAGGTCGTTTATTGTCCCGCAGACCGCTAATTTTCCGATATCCCCGCCCGGGAAAAAAAGAGGGCTCACCACGAACGAGTCAGTAGAGAACGCGATCCTTTCTTTGTAATTTATTACCGCGCTGTCCGCCAATTCATTGAGAAGGGGATTGTCGAGTTTCTTAAGGAGCAGGCCCTTGATCAGGCCGTGCATCAATTTCCCCCCGCTCCCATGGCCGAGAATTATTTTTCCTGATGCGATATCATTCTTTCCCATTATTTTATCTCTACGCCTTTTTCCAGCAGGTCATTTTTTAAGCGTTCAACTCCCGTAAAAACAAAACCACTGATGCCGTATTCACGGGCCCTTCCCACTAATTCGGGCCTGTCATCGGTGTAAAAAGCTTCCTCCGGGGCTGCCCCCAGCAGGCCCAATGCCTGTTCGTAAATTTCAAGATCCGGTTTCCTGTGTCCTGACTCAAAGGAAGTAATTATATTATGAAAAGCGTCGAAGATGGGGAAATTCTTCTTCAAATACTCAAAGTGCATGATATTTATGTTTGAAAGGAGCGCGATTTTATAGCGGGCTTTTAAGACTTTGGCAAGGCTGTGGACCTGGCGGTTTCTTTCCGAAAGAAAAAATATCTCATTCCAGATTGGGCAAAATCCCGCGTAATCCAATCTAAGATCCAGCGCCTTCTTTATCTCAAAGAAGAAATCCTCCGGAGTAATCTTCCCCTCTTCAAAAACAGCTGTCAGCCGGGAATCGAAAAACATATCGTATATCTGGCGCGGAGTTTTATCGGTAAAAGCCGCCGCCCTTTTGGCGGCGATCATATGGTCAAAATCGACGAGCACGTTACCCAGGTCAAAGATCAAGGCTTTTATCCCGCCGCCGGTCATTAGTTGTTGCCTTCTTTTTTCTTTTTGAACAGGTCAAGGAACCTGTCTTCGTACTCTTTATACACGTTCCATTTATCCAGCTCGGATTTAAGTTCTTTGGCCCTGGAGATATCCGCCTTGGATTGCGTAAAGAGCCTTTCAATGTTTTCTTTTACCGATAAAGGCAGCTTAGTGAGCATGGTCAGCGACTTTTTTATTTTTTCTATATCGTCTTCCCCTATCGGCCCTTGAGAAGGGGCGCCCAGCTTGAGGTAGTCCATAAGCTTATTGATTTCTCCTTCCATGCCATGCGCTTCGTCGATAAGGCCATGAAGGTCAAATTGTATCTTTAAGATCTTAGACAAGGCTTCAAGGACGGCGTAAGAAGCTTTGGGGTTTTCTATCTGGATTGTATAAAGGGGTATCTCGCCAAGAAGGCAGAATCCGGAAAACCCTTCTTGCCTTGCTATGCCTAAAAACAACCCGTTCATGCCGCTGACTTGGCCGTCCTGAAGGCGCTCTAAATTATATTTTCCGAGCGCCTCAAGAATTTCTTTTTTTGTGGCGCTCACCCATACCCGGGGCTGCTGAGTATGGTCTATGGGCTGAGGCATTGCCGCGAAACTCGCGATGTTCTTGACCTTAAAATGCTTCGCCATGGAGAGGATCCTTCCGGAATATTCCTCCGCCCTTGCCAGGTCCGGCTGGGCGTTACTGATGAATATTATCAGGTCATTGCTGCCGGACTTGTTCTTCCAGAAATAAAACTTGCTGTAAGGCAACTGCGGCACCTGCAATATTCCGCCCTGGACAATGCTTCCGGTCATATAAAAAAAGTCTTCGGGAGGTATTTGCGCGAACTCTTCGGCTTTAAGTTGTTCCACAAGGTAAGTCGCGGCGCGAAACGCCACCTCCCCCATCCCCGGCCAGGCACAGATCAAGTATGGACTCTTTAATCTCGGTCTTTTTAATATTTTTACGCCTTCCATATCTTCCTCTCCTCCATGAGCTAAATAGACGCTATTTATACTTCTTTAAAAACTCCCCCAGCATCACTGCCCCTTTATACAAATCTTCGATCTTCACATATTCGTCCGCTATATGCGCGCAGGAGGAAACCCCGAATCCGGTGGCTACGGCGGGGATATTCTTCTCCTGAAGAAAACTGATCACGGTGGCCCCTTCGGAGCCTTTTATCCGCGGGATGACCTTTGATTTCCTTGCCGCGGCTATCAGGCGCTTTACCAGGGGCTCCTCTTTATCTATCCAATACGGCTTCTGTATCCCCTCTATTTCTATTTTGTATTTCGCGGCGTGTTTGCTGACGACGCTCCGTAAATATTTTAAAATATCCGTTTGCCGCATACCGGGCAAAAACCTGACATCTATTTCAAATTCACACCAGTCCGCGACGACATTTACTTTATCCCCGCCTTTTATGGTCCCTATATTTATCGTCGGCGGCCTAAGAAATTTATTCTTCTTATAAATAAATTTATGCGCCTTTAATTCAACCAGTATTTCCAGGGCCCTGTCTATGGCGTTTACTCCCAGCCAGGGATAAGCGCCGTGCGCTTTTTTACCTTGTATTTTGACCTTGAGGTGCATCAGCCCTTTTTGGGTAACGACGATATCAAAATCGTCGGAATCCAGCACTAAGGCCGCGTCCGGCCGCAATAAATTCTTTTCCAGCAAAGGGATCAATCCCAGGGTTGAACCACACTCCTCATCGGCTGTGGCGGCAAAGATCAGATCGTAATCCAGCGATACGCCTTCCTCGACAATGCTGTTTATCGCCTCTAAACCGGCCGCGAGGTTTCCTTTGCAGTCAGTCGCCCCCAAGCCGTATAACCTGCCTGCCTTTATCTTCGCGGCAAAGGGGTCAAAACGCCAGCTTCTTCCGGCAGGAACGGTATCCAGGTGCGGCGTGATCAAAAGCGAACGTTTTCTATTTTTTCCCTTTAATATAGAGACTACGTTAAGCCGTTTCTTTTTAAACTCATAAATTCTTGTTTCCATCCCCAGTTTTTCGCAATACTTTTTTACGAACCTGGCGATCATGGATTCGTTTCCGGGAGGGTTTTCTGAATTTATCCGGATCAATTCCCGCGTAAAATTAAGTAGCCGTCCTTTATTTACCATTTATCTTGAACAGGTTGAACAGTTGTGGCTTGAGCAGCTTCCGCATCCCGAAGAAGAACTGGCAACATTACCCTGTTTATCCTTGGAGGAAAAAGCGAACGCGGAAACCAGGCGTTTTAATTGTCCACTTTGGCAATGCGGACAGGCGATCTCGCGGCTGCTTGAACGGACCAGATATTCAAATCTTAGATTGCATTTAAGGCAATTATACTCGTATATGGGCATTTTTAAAACTTGATATTGAAACTAAAAGAGACCTCCTCGCCGTCCAATAATCCGCCCTCAAGGTTTGCCCAGGTGTTGTTGGTGAGGGGCATGTCAAAACCGAGGATCAAGCCGGCGCTCTTGGTCAGATCGGACATCGCGCGCTTCCTATCCTCTTCTATCCAATGTATATAATCCACCCTTGACCAGCGCGCGCCTATGTATGGAGTGATCTTTGTAAATTCCCGCGAAAAGAGAAGAGATACCTGCCAGTCATCAAGCACGGCCCCATGTTTTGTCCCGCCCAGGTCCGTGGATTCCGGATGCACGCTGATATGCTGGAAACCAAAAACGGATTTGATTTTATCCCGGTCGAAAATTTTTACGCGAAAACCATAGCCTCCCGCGAAACCTGTGGAATAATCGACTTCATCGCTGTTCGTTGGACGCTGTTTTATATTTCCCGCTCCGCCTTTTAGGTCTATCGACAGCCAATCATAAATGCCGTAAGATAAAAGGAGGAAATTTTGAAAGCTTCTTACCTTGCCGTATTCACCTTCCAAATACCTCTTGAAAATCGTGTGTGTCTGCACTCCGGAAAAAAACTGTTTCTTCGCGGGCATTTTCGTCCCATAACAGGGCGCCGCCTGACAAGGCGCCCAAGACCCGGCACTCATTACACAAAACCCAACAATTAACGAACGTATTATTTTTTTAGCGGACATGTTCGGCACCTCGGATTATTTTTACGGCAAAATTCTTTTCCCAGCCTGACTATCAGCGCGTGATATTCATTGTATAATTTTACTCTTTTTTCGAGGTTTTGCATAAATAAATTTTGCGCCTGATCGTAACCGGCGCCCTCACCGATGAAACCGTGGCGGAACAATATCCTCTTCGTGTAGGCGTCCACGACAAATACCGGCTTATTTAAAGCGTATAAAAGTATGGAATCCGCCGTCTCCGGGCCGATCCCATTGACGCCAAGCAGCTGCTGGCGCAGCAAAGAAAGGCCCCGGCGTGACATTTTTAGCGCGCTTCCCTGATAATCCTTGATAAAAAACTTTAAAAAATTCCTCAGCCTTTTTGCTTTTATATTGTAGTAGCCTGCCGGCTTTATCAGCGAGGCCAGGCGTCTTTGCTTAAGCTCATAAAGCCTGCGCGGGCTTAATAGTTTGTTTTTCTTAATATTATTTATCGCCCTTTCTACGTTCAGCCAGTTGGTATTCTGCGTCAAGATCGCCCCTACCATCACTTCAAAAGGGCTCTCGGCGGGCCACCATTTTTGCGGCCCGAAACGGACATAAAGCCGCCGATAGATATCATTCAGCCTGGATGTCATCTTCGGTTATTTTAACTCCAATGGATTGTAATTATAGTAGGCGAACAGGGTGTAGGCGGTCCCGGCAAGGGAACCTGTGGACTTACCTTTAGGGGTTGACCAGCCGTGACCGGTATCCGCGAAATCTTGTGTAGCGTAGGGCAGGCAGCTTTCACCTTGTCCCGAAGGAGAAGGGCTGGAGATGATCATGTTCCCCATCCCGCGCAGGTATTCGTCCGCTTTCAATTCGTATGTCCTGGCCTTGGCGATCATATCTTTTTTATAATAGAAATCCGCCATAATTTTGAATGACATGATCATCTGCGCGGTCCACTCAGAAGATACCAAACCACCCCTGGACAGATGGCGCTGCGGCGCGAAATCAAAACCCTTGATTTTAACCACTTCTCCGCCAGGCCGTTCATAATCCACCTCAACCATGCAATTTTTCTCGGCGAATTCCATGACCATATCCGGGTTCATCCCCACATTCAGCAGTTTCTCCGGGCCTATGGCGGCAATAGACCAGGCATAAGTATCTGTGGCGATGGTAGAATCCCCTTTTCCGCGCTTAATCGGGGGGGCTTGCTTATCGTAAGTATGCTTAAGAAGCCAGTCCAGCGCCTTATCCCTGGCCTCGAGGTATTTATTATCATTGGTTATCTTATAGAGCATATTAAAGAATGAATAGGCGTCCAGGTTATGCTCGGTGGCATACCATTCAACATCCGGCCCCCCTCTTATGCCTTTGTCGCTGTCTTTTTCCTGTAATTCAATAATCGCGCGTCCGATCTCTTCGGCCATCGGGAGATAACTTTGATCCCGGCTTTTTTGCGTGTATTGCAAGGCTGCTATCCCCAGCCAGATATTCGGGCCGCTGTGCAGTATCGCCTCAGCGATATCCCCGTCATTAACATAATAGGCATTATAAAATAGACCGCCCGTTTTCTTTGCCTTCTTCTTGAAGAAATCGAGTATGGCCTTTGCGCGCTCAAAATCGGAGAAATTATTGAAGGCCTGGGCAACCAGTGATTGGTCGTATAAAAAAGCCCAATCCCCCAGATCGCCATCCCCCTCAAAACTCATCACCAGCCCCGTGCGCGGGTTCTGATGGATCTTAATCCACTGATACATCTTATCGAGGTTCGCCTTTTCAAGGGTAGCCTTCTTTTTGTCCAGGCGCAGCAACTCTTCGGTGATCGTGCTCTCCTTATTCTGCACGGCGATCAATTGCTCTTGGAGCGATGCCTTCTCAACGATCAATTTTTCTATGGTGGAGCCCGCTTCCCTTATCTTCTTGTTAAGCTCATTGACTTGTATCTTTTCTTTCTCTTCAAGGATTAATTTCCGCTGTAAAGCGGTTTTTTCATCTTCGGCTGTTTTTATGCGCAGTTGCAGCGTCTGCATCTTTAATTGCAGATCCGTCTTCTCTTTATCTATCGCCTTTATCGTCTGCTTGGCGACGCTGGACTCCTGCAGGATCCTGACCAGCTGTTCCACCAGCGCCTGGTTGCCTTTGACCAGCTTCATGTTTATGTAACTGCCGGCGCTCAAGCCTAACGCCAAAATGGCGATAGTGGTTATAGCCGCCGGAAAAGATAACTTTTTGACCGTGGCGTAACGCATGATCCGGGCGTTGGCTGCGACGGCAATTGATTCATAACTTAACCCTATAAGATAGCTCCCGGCGGTACCTGTTTCTTTCACCCAGGCCACTTTGGCATAAGCCGGAACGCCACATGCGGACAAAGGCATATGTATCTCCAGCTGCATCTTGACCTGCAATTGTTTGATGGGGTTTATCCAGGCGGGTTTCAAGTTATTCACCGCCAGGCATATCCCGCCTTTTCCGACATTATTGGTGAATCCCTGCAGCCACTCCGAAAGCGCCTCATTCCCATCAAGGCTCAAAACGCGGAAAAGCACGGGGAATACGGAATCCAGCCTTATATATTGCCTGCGCTCGGCTCCTAATGCGTCTTTCTTGAACATATTTATCTTTTGGCCCTGAGGATCATCCTCTGTTTGACTTTTCTGGCAAGACTTTCAAATGAATCTTTAAAAGAAGCATACTCGTCTTCCGGTATCTTATCCTTCTTTATCTCCATAACCTGGGTAAAATATATTTTATTCCCTTTTTGAAAATATTCAACGGAAAATCTCATCCACGGAGAATCTTCGGTCACGTTTGGAGGAAGATATTCAACATCGAAGCTGCCGGGGATCTCGATCTCGCAGAAGATTTCCTTGCTGTCTAAAACCGGAAATTCAATGGGATATTTACGCTTATCTTTGGCCACCAGTGATGTGTCAAGGAGCGCAAGCTGCGGGGCGATCCTTGTTTTGCCCGCGGCCGTAAAATATTCGGGGCCATGAAAAGAATAACTTAACTCCACCGGAGCGTTCAGATCGTGCAAATTCTTAATTTCATACCCGTCGAGAACGGCCCCGATCGATATTGACTGTATTTTTTCCTTTAGCGATTCCCTGATCAATTCAGGCGGGGAGAACAGCATCCAATAACGCTGGGACTGGTCATACATACCCGAACCTAAAACTTTCCTTTCCGCGGATACCGTTTCATCGCCGTTTACTTTTATCTTAATGTACTGTCTTATCCGGTTATGCTGTGGCGCGAAGACAGGCGTCTCTTTGACCGCGTAGCCGTCCTCCTTGAAGATCAATACATTGCGGCCCTGATCTCCCGAAGGCAGGTCCCCGAAGGCGCAGGTTTGCGCCGTTGGATCCATGAAGATGACCTTTTCATCTATTTGGACCGCGGCGATAGAATGGTCAAAAAGCATTGAAGGGAAATCCTTGTTCAAATCGTAACATTCTTTCGTCGGAATAAGCAAAGGCCATGCCTTAAAGCCGGCCTCTTTAAGCATGGTGACTAAAAGTACCGCCTTGTCCTTGCAGTCTCCGTATTTGTTCCTGTATATATCCGCGGCCTGATGCGGCTCATAACCTGCCTGACCGTATTCTACCCCCACATAGCGGATCTTTTGCGCGCAGAAATTATAAATCGCCTTTATCTTATCTTCGGATGAAACCTTGCCTTCGGTCAATTCCCTGACTTTATCTTTGATCGCCGCGTCCGCCTTAAGTTTGTCCTTAGCAAGCTCCCACCACCAGTCATATACCTGCCGCCATGAAGAAAACGTGGAAACAAGCATCGTGGGGTTTATCACGACCTGTCGCGGCATATTGGATTCAGGGATTATCTGGGGAATGTTCCTGAACTGCCATTTATAGATCGAATAGCCGTCTCGAGATTCCTTCTCGGGTTCGAAGTTTACTTTGAAATCATTATATTTGTTATTTACCGTCTTGATGCGCAAGTTTCTGTCCTGGGGGACAGAGATGCTCAAATTGGCGGCCATAACCGGTTCCTGCGACTGCAGCGGATAGGTAACGATGAAATCTTTTTTATTGATCAGCTGGCTGCGGTATACTTTTACCTTGTATTCTATAGCCGATCCTTCCGTTATCTCGGGAAAAGAGATGATATAAACACGGGCGTTACTGTAAAGAGGGAAGTTCAGGTACCTGGATACGTCGCGGATGTGCCGTGTTCCAACTTGCGCGACCGAACCGTCTGGCTTTATCGTGCGGGCGTATTCCAGCTCTACCCTTTCGTACGTGGAATCATAATCTATGTGCGTTTCCGCGAAATCTTCTTTTCCCCGCTCATTTAAGATCCTGATCACATAATGAAGCGTGGAAACCTGGGTATTCTGGGGGGTAACTTCGATCTTTTCGTCGCAAAACAAAATCAGGGCTCCGGCTTGCGGATATTCTTCCTGGGAAGGAGACGATTCTAATATTTGGTGCGTTTGGGAGCTGATATTTTTTATATTCAGAGACCCGCTTTCCCTCAGTATGATCTCAAGCCTTTCCGAAGCGGCGACGGAAAACTCTCCGGTTTTTATATTATTATAAATCCCTATCGCCTGGTCAAAGAGGTTTAATTTCTCGCAGGTTAAGCCGTGATAATACAGGTATTCATCATCGGGGAGATTTTCGCTATTAAATATCCCCAGGGCATCCGTAAAATCTCCCAAGCGGTAATAAGAGATCGCTGAAAGCTTCTTTGATTGAGGAAAATCGCTCTTCTTGAATTCTGCGATTGCGCGGGAGAATTCACCCTGGTTGTAATAAAGCTGGCCCAGCTCAAAATGCGTCCTTTCCAGATCTTTGCCTTCGGCGATCAAGTTTTTATAAATATCGGCTGCGCGCTTATAGTAAGCTTCGGATCTGGCGGCAAATTCCTGCGCCTGGTTAAATTCATCTTTTTTGGAGCATCCGGACAAGATCCCGGACAGTAAACACAGAGCCAAAAATAAATTAAACGGGCCTTTATTATTTTTCATATTTATAGTGCGCGCTGCAAGCCCCTTCGCTTGAAACCATACAAGGCCCGATCGGGTGTTCTGGAGTACAGGCCTTTGAGAATAAAGGGCAACCTCCCGGGGAGATCAGTCCTTTGAGGATATCGCCGCATCGGCATTTTTTCAGTTTAAGATCCGGCGCGGGAAGCCCCAAGTTAAAAGAAAAATTCTTTTCCGCGTCAAACCGGGAGAATCTTTCTTTTATCTTCAGGCCGCTTGCCGGGATCACGCCCAGGCCTCTCCAGGAGGCATCACGCACATTAAAAACTTCCGAAAGCGCCCTCTTCGCTTTTACGTTGCCGTTTTTAGTTACCGCGCGCCGATATTGATTCTGAACCCGCGGTCTTTTTTCCGCTATCTGCCGCAAAAGCATGTAAAGTCCTTCCAGTATATCCAACGGCTCAAAGCCTGCCACACAACAGCCTATTTTGAATTTTTTTGGCATGAATTCATAAGCCCCTGAGCCGATTATGCAGGAAACATGGCCGGGGCACAAGAAACCGGATAACTCTAACCTTCTGTCCTTGGCCAGATACTCCATCGCCGGAGGGATCAACTTTAAGGAAGAGTAAAAGAAGAGGTTCTTGATTTTTTGCTTTTTGGCCGCGGCTATGCCCAGGGCGATGGAAGGGGCAGTGGTTTCAAAGCCCACCGCCAGAAAAATCATTCTTTTATCTGGATTCTTTAATGCGAATAAAAGGGCGTCCTGCACAGAATAGACAACCTTGACATTACCGTGGATAGCCCTCTGTTTTTCCAGCGTCGAACCAAGATTCCCGGGGACTCGCAGCATATCCCCGAACGTCAAGACAACATTGTTTTGATCTTTAGCCAGGTCTATGGAGTTATCGATATATTCCTGGCTGCTTACGCATACGGGGCACCCCGGGCCGGCGACCAACCTTAAATTCGAAGGCAAAAGCGAGCTTAAGCCGAACCGGAAGAAACTATGGGTATGCGTACCGCACACCTCCATGATCTTTGTATCGGCAGAGGGCGCGATATTTTTTATCTGCGTAAGGGCCTTTTTGATCAGTTTGCTGTCGCGGAATTCGTCAACGTATCTCATTTATAAATTTCAGCGTCTCTTTCGCCTTTTCCGGATGGACTTTTTCTATAGCGAACCCGGCGTGGACAATTACGTAATCGCCTTTGCGCACCCGGGAAAGCATCTGAATGTTAACGGTACGGCAAAGCCCTGCCGCTTCGGCTTGGGCGAATCCGCCGTTAATCCTCTTGATTTTCATAGGTATGGCTAAACACATGGAACTAGCTCGCTATAGCTGCCTGGCCTAGTGAAACAGAAGAGTCATTACAGGACAGGACGTTATGAGTAAATACTTTGAAGCCTTCTTTAAATAATAGATCTAAAGCCGCTGTTAGTAAAAGCTTATTTTGGAAGACCCCTCCGGATAGAACTACCTTGTTTACCCGGTTTTCTTTTCGCAGGACAACGCTGGCCTTGAGGATCATCTGGGCTATTGTCCGGTGAAAGCGGAAAGCAATCTTCTCTTTCGGTTCTTTTTTTCTTAAATCCCGCACTATATCTGCGAACATGGGCGCCGGGTCTAAGATATAGCTGTTCTTTTCTTTGATGATCTTGAAACGGTAACCCCGCGGCCCGGCGCCCTGGTGACGTGCGGCTAATTTTTCCAATCCTATTGCTAATTCCGCCTCGAATGCGGCCTCGGCCTTCCCTAATACCAGGCTGCCGGCGGCGTCAAAAAGCCTGCCCATGCTGGCGGAAGAAGGCGAATTGAATCCTGAAAGATACATCCTTTTTAAAACCCGCCATTTTCCCGGGGTGATTTTTTTTACCGCGTTTATTCCCATGCTGGGGAACTTATCCTTGTACAGCAGGAAAAGCCAGGCGGCGGCGAGCCTTGCCGGTTCCAATATCGCCTTTTCTGCCCCGAGAAGAGGTATTTGGGCGAGATGAGCGGCTCTGGTAAAATTCCGGTAATCGCAGACCAAAAATTCCCCTCCCCAAAGATGGTTATCGCTGCCAAGCCCGGTGCCGTCGAAAGCCACGCCGATCACTCTTTCGTTGCGCAGGCCGTTCTCCGCCATACAAGAGGCAATATGGGCATGATGATGCTGCACGGGCAATAAGCGGCGGGCGGCGGGCGAAAGAGAGAACGCGTATTTGGTTGACTGATATTCCGGATGCAGATCATGAGCGATAATTTCCGGATTCTTCTTAAGAAAATATTTTACGCATCTTTCAAAACTTAAGAAATCCTCGGGGTCGCTTAAATCCCGGTGGATCCGGGATAGATAAGCGAAGCCGCCTTGGGCGAAACAAACGGTGTTCTTTGCCTGCGTGCCCAGGGCCAGGACAGGTTTTCTTACCTTAAAAGGTAATTGTATCTTTTTATAAGAAACCGGGTTATCTTTTTGCATTTATCATTACCTATAGTCTTTTCATCCAGAGAAGACAACGGCATTATCCCCATTAGCGAATTGGTCAGGAAGGCCTCCTGGCAAGAATATAAATCCGGAATTGTGAAATTCCCCTCGTATACTTTAATACCATATTTTTTGGCAAAATCAATGGCCGCCCTCCGGGTAATCCCGTCCAGGCATCCGCATTCGAGTGAAGGGGTAAATAGCCGCCCCTCATTGACAAAAAATAAATTACTGCGGCTGCCTTCGGCGATATGGCCTTTGTGATTCAAAATTATGCCTTCATCAAAACCTTTATTTTGCGCCTCTTTCAGGGCCAATCTATAAAGAAGATAATTCGTAGTTTTAAGGTTCGCCAGCAAAGAGGGGGCATCCTGGATGAAAGAAGAAACGCAACCCCTGAATCCCTTTCTATATTTTAAGGGCGGGAACTGTAAATATTTTTTGGCCGTAATCAGTATATCCGTTCCGCTTTCGGCTTTACTCAGGGTTATCCTTACCTGGCTGTCGCGAAATCCGCTTTTTCCGGCTGCCCTATAGACGATCTCCTTCAATCTGTCAGAAGGATAGGGGCATTTTATCCCTAACAGGCCCGCGCAATGATAAAGCCTTTTGAGGTGCTCCCGGAAATAAACGATCTTTTTATTACGGCAGCGCATAGTCTCGAATAGCCCCCAACCGTATAAGAATCCGGGCGTTGAAACGGATACTTTCGCCTTTTCTTGAGGGACGAATTTGCCATTTAAGAAAACGATCTGCCTCATTTAATCGCCTGCATCATGCCTTTTGCCTTCACCAGCGTCTCCCGGTATTCTTCCTCCGGCTTAGAATCCGCGACAATGCCTCCCCCGACCCCAAAATACAGCTCTTTGTCTTTCTTTAATATAGTGCGGATTAAAATGTTTAAATCCATGCCTCCGGAAAAACTAAGGTAGCCGAGACTGCCTGTATAAATGGAGCGCCGGCGGGTCTCCAGTTCGTCGATAATCTCCATCGCGCGGATCTTGGGGCATCCAGTAATGGAGCCTCCCGGGAAGCAGGCGCGGATCAGGTCAACCCTGTCCTGATTTTTATGCAGGCATCCGTAAACGGTAGCCGTGGTCTGAAAAACGGTGGAATATTTTTCGAGCTGCCGCAGCCTGCTTACCTTTATGGAATCATAACTGCATACCCTGCCCAGGTCATTCCTCTCTAAATCCACGATCATCATCAACTCCGCCTTGTCCTTTGCGCTGGCAATTAGATCCTCCTTCAGCTTTATATCAAGGGCTTTATTCTTCGAACGGGGGCGCGTGCCTTTCATCGGCCGGGTCGTGACCCTGCCTCTCTCCAATCTTAAGAAAGCTTCCGGCGATGAGCTCAGGATCTGATAATCCCCGTAATCAATATAGGCGCCGAAACAGGAGGGGCTGAATTTTCTCAGCCGTTTATAGATCTGGGGCGCACTCAAGTCGGTTCGGGCACGAAATACCTGGGCGAGGTTTACTTGATAGATATCTCCTTTTTTGATGTACTCCTTTGCGCGCCTGACTGCCGCCATATATGCTTCTTTGGTGAAATTTGATTCCGCGGACGCGCCAACATTGACGGATTTATCTTTGAGGCTATTTTGGCTCGAGGCCGCCTCGCTAAGAAGCTTCTGTATTTTCCTGAAATTTCTCCGGCAGAGCGCTTTTTGCAGGCGATAATCTTTTTCAGGAAAGCCCGCGGCGAATATATATAGCAGCTTTTTAAGATGGTCAATGGCGATCATGGTGTTATAAAATCCAAAAGAAAAATCGGGAACGGGGTTTTTGGGCCTTTGCCTGTTCTTAAATTTCTTTTCCAAGGCGAAACCCAGATCATAGGCTAAATGCCCGACTGCCCCTCCCAAAAAAGGAGGGGCGTTTCCGGTCAACGTAATTTTGTAGCGGTCTAAATTTTTTCTCAGTTCAGGCAAAGGGTCATCTCTCCCGGACTCTAAAACATAAAAAGGGTCCGCCCCCAGGAAAGAATACCGGCCCGGATAGAGGCTGCTATCCAGGAAAAAACACCGTTTTTGCCCTGCGAATGCGCCGAATATCCTCATCGGCTCCAAATTCAGTTTATATGATTTCAAAATGTAATATGCCATCCACCCTAAAAGTCCGTTGTTCGTTCCTTAAACAACAATGGCCTACCAGGTAGTTCCTGTTCTTCTCCTGGCGGATCTCCATGGGGATCACTTCCCTTTCGGAAACCGTCGCCAATCCGGATAAATATTTTATTTTAAGCCTTACCTGCAGGTCTATCGCTTCCTGTAACCGGGCCAACCTCTGGTTATTAATATCTTCGAGAAGTACACAATTGATCCCAAAAAGGCACATGAAATTAGCGAAGCCTTCTATCCCTTTAAGGGCTAATATTTCCTTGAGCCTGCCGAACACGTCGAGCGTCAATTCTACATCGGAAAGGGCGCGATGCTTCTGTTCATTTTTTATGCCGAGGCTGTCTGCCACATAACGCAGCGAATAACGCTCTAATCCCGGCAGCAGCCTTCTGGATATTTTTAAAATATCCGCGACCGCGTTGGCCGGAAGGCCTATCTCGAGTAATTTCAATTCATTGTGCAGGAAACCCTGGTCAAACGCGGCGTTATAAGAACAAAGGCAGGACTCCCCGATGAAATCCAGGAATTTCGGGATAACCTCGCTCGCCGGCGGGGCATCCCGGAGCATCTCTTGAGTGATCCCGTTCACCGCAAAAGCGGCCGCGGATACGGGCCGTCCGGGATTAACCAGGCTTTGAAAAGTTTCCGCCCTTTCGTTTCCCTTGAATTTTATGCCGGCGATCTCCACTATCCTGTCGCCTGACTGCGGATTCAAACCCGTGGTCTCGGTATCAAATATAGTGAATTCTATCTCATCTATGTTTCTTTTATCCATTCCCTGGCTTTGTCTTCATCTTTTGGCTATGTAAGCCGGGATCAATTTCAAGGGCCTATACGAAAGCTTTACTTCTTTAAGGTTATCCAGGCCTGAATCGTCCATAATATTTATGTATTTAAAATCTTTGAGGTCAGCACAAAACTTTCGGAAGATGAACTGGGCCAGACCTTTAATGGATAGATCGGTTATCTCGTATAAAATGCAAAAGGTATCGCTGTTTAGCTTAAAACCTAAGCTGAAACCCTTTATCTTTTTATCTATCTTTACTACTTTTCCGGTAAGATTCAAATCCGCGTAACTATCCAGGGTTATTTTCAGGGATTTGCTGCTGTCTTCGATCATGCCCTGATAAACAGGGTCGTCGTTTCCTGCCTTGCGCTGCGCGGCCCAAGAACTGTACAACTTTAAACACTCTTTTTTTTGCCTGGGCGAAAAATTCATGTACTCGAATGTGTAATGCCCGGTAAAATAATTGAAGCTGGCGCGTTTGGATTTAAAACCGTTCCCTGACAAATCGGCGAGGGCTTGTCTTGCGCAAAGATAATCGCATGATTTATTAGCGCAGGAGTAACCTGAATCTTTATAAAAAACAAGCTCGCGCTCTTCGATATTTTCTATGCGGGATATGTCCTTGTTTTTGTTAAAACTATCCATAATACCGAATGCTTTTTGAATGACTCCCGGGTTGTTCCTCTTTGATAGAGGCGGCAGATATAAAAAACATCCTGTCCGGTCTACGAAAAATATACAGAGGCATTTTTCGATGACAGACCAGCGGATATCAAAGAGCGCCTTCCATATATAGATATTTTCAAAAGCATAAACAGATAATTCGTGCCTGCCAATGGCTAGAAATTCATTAAATATCTCGCTGTCTTTAAGGGATAGGCGGTTAAGCTCCATCGGGCGTCTCTAATTCAATAATATCTAAAACATCCTCGTACGCCTGTATGATCTGGGGATTTTCCTTTAGGAGCTTGATTTGCGCGGGGGAGTTCAGGAAAGAGATCAAGGATTCGGTATATTTTTTAAACTCCTCTTTTTTTAAGTTTTCGGTTACATAGGGACAGTTTAGATCCAGCGTCAAGACGACCCTTCCCTTCCTTAAATTGATCAGGAATGGGTAAAGCCGGCATTCGAAGGGACGGAAATCATAGATCTTGCATCTATTGTCTTCAGCCCTAAGAAACGGGCAGATAAAACCTTCTTCCGCCGGATCGGGTATGGGCATTAACTTCTTATTTGCGGATATGCAGGCTGGAGGGATCTTCTTATCCAGCAGATCCTGGATCTCCTCTTCTAAGAGGCACGGAGACCACGCGGAGTCCAATTTTTTAAACCGGCAGCATCCGCGGCATTTAAGGCAAAACTCTTGTGGAATAATCTGCGCGATCATTTGACAACGCTTCCCAATTTTACTTCCCTGGCCGGGCTTACGATAACAATTCCGGTTTCATCGGAAGCCGCCAGAAGCATCCCCTGGCTTTCCACTCCGCGCAATACCGCCGGATCCAGATTATCTACTACGACCACCTGCTTGCCGATGAGTTCTTCTTTCTGATAAGAACCCCTTATACCGGCGACGATCTGTTTTGTCTTATCGCCCAGATCCACGATAATTACATAAAGCCGGTCAGCGTTCGGATGCTCCTGGACTTCCTTTATCTTAGCGACCTTTAACTCTATTTTCCTGAAATCTTCGATGCTCGCCATACTATCTCCTTGCGCAGAAAGCGCACACCAAACCATCCGATAAAATTGGGTGTTATCCGTCTAAAAAATGAATTCAACCGATGTTTCGATCATATAAGCCGGGTCCGCCTTGCCGTCACCGCGCACAAAAGGGGAAAATAGGCTTCCCGCGGCATCTTCCCTGAATTCTTTATAGTATTTCCCGGGGATGAAATAACCTCCAGAAATTTCGAGCAGCGTATTTTTATTCAGCTTGTATACCGCTGTTATATCCATTTCATGGCCCAGTTCCCTGGATAAATACCGTGCCTGCCCGTCAAGCGTACCCACACCTTTCTCTAGGGATTGCAAATAGAAATAATCAAAGCTCAGATCCAGCTTTGGGGTAACTTCCAAGTCAAACCCCGGAGCGAGAATGATCAGATTGTCGAAATCCGAGGCGGCAAAAGTTTCCGGCCGCGGGATTCCGTAAACCAATGAGTAACAGCTCCCCATGAAAACCAAGGGGCGGATCTCGCAATGCCAGCTGCCGATAGAATCGTCTAAATTAAAGTTCAAGGGGGAGTAATAGCTGAACGCGCGGTTCTTTCCGCTCGCTGAAAGCGTATCCCCGTTTTGCGCCGCGTCCAGCGAAACCTTGTTCCCGGAAGCCAAAAGGAATTTAAAGAACGGTTCTAGCTTTCCGAAGGCGTAACTTGTATCGGTATAAAGCATATAACCGGCGTGGTATATATCTTTAAAATCGCCGCTTTCGCTTTTGCCTTTGCCGAAGTTCCGCGCTGTCTCGGCGGTAAAAGATAATTTATCCCCCTTTAAGCTGAAGGCAAGACCCAATGTCCCCAAGATATCCCTTTTAATCGGAGCGCTGAATACGCTGTCCCTCTTTCCGCTGGAAGTGTAATCGGTCAGCGCCCCTATATAAGGATTCAGGTAATTATCTTCCCACTCGTATTTAATATCCGCGGCGAAGAAATTGGCGGCATTATGCTCATAACGATAATCCTGCTCTTCGTCTTGGCGGATGCGCGGGCCCAGGCGTACCTTATAAAATGAATCCGGGCGGGCGTAATATAAGCGCAGCATGGAATTCTGGAATTTTTTGTAGAGCGTGGCTCCGTAATTCTCGTAGGCGCCGCTTAAGCTCAGGCCTTCTCCAACTTCGTAAGCGTAAAGCCCGAGTTTAATGCCTAAATTATTCCTTAGGGGAACGTCGACCCAGAATTCCTCTATATTTGGAAGCAATTCATCATTACGGTATTCTTCGACTACGCCGCCTGAGGTCATCAGCGTATTGTGTGCGAATAGAGGGGCGTTGTAATCTCCCGGCCCGTTCCTTTCCAGTTTAAAAAAATATGTCGGCCCCGCGGTTTTAGGTTCGACTAACGCGCTCAGACTGTAATCTATGCCCAGATAGGTAGTTGTATCGTCGCTATTGGCGCTATCCAAATCTACGGTATTTTTAAACGAGATAACGTCAGTCCTGGAATAAACTCCCAGGTCAACGGTAAAATTCTCCGTTTCAAATAAGGGCGCGCCGAAGCAAGCTCCCCTTAAAAGGAAAAATAATAAAAAAAATAACGATGATTTATTTGACATGAGCGAAAGGATATAAAATAAGACGAAAAAAGACGGTGGGTGAATAAATACAAAAACGGGGTCGACGAGATTTGAACTCGCGTTCTTCGCCGTGACAGGGCGACGTGTTAGACCAGGCTACACCACGACCCCAAAACAATTGGAGTTAAATTTTAACTTAAAAAGGCGATAATTACAATAAATTTCTACGAAAAGATACTGGTGGGCGGTAGAGGAATCGGACCCCTGACCTTCTCTGTGTAAGAGAGACGTTCTAACCAGCTGAACTAACCGCCCAGTTTAATAACAAATATTACCACAGAAACCGCCGATTAGCCAGCTTTAAGCGCCGGCGAGTTTTCCTAAAATACCCAGGATAAAAGCCATTACAAAGAGGGCGACGGTTTCGGTCATACCCAAAACCACCAGATAATTTCCAAAACCTTTATTCGTCTCTCCCATCGCGTCACAGGCGGCTGCCGCGCATTTACCCTGCCAGTAAGCGGAAAGGCCTATGGCCAAGCCGCAGAAAGCGCCTATCCCCCAGGCATAATGGCCTTTGGCGGCGAGTTCATAAAGCCGGTTCATCACGATCATCCCATAAATTGTCTGGGTCAAAGGAGCGCCGACAAAAGCCACGAGCATAAACGAGGCGGCTTTATTCTGGCTGAAGCTCTTCTTCCAGGCGCCGATAGCGCTCATTCCAGCCATGCCCGCGCCCATCGCTGAACCGCAGGCAGAAAGCGCCAATACCATACTTAAACCCAAGTCTTTAAATTGAGCTAATAATCCGGTTTCCATACTTTCTCCTTTTTATGCTTTAAGCGGCTTATAAGCCAGGCCGCTCCAGGTAATGTTGGCGTGGCTGGAAAACTCCAGGACATTCAACCTCACCCCGTGCACTAAAACCGAAATCGGCCCTAAAACGATATTTAAAAGATGGCCGACCAGGGCTATCATAATCCCGCCCATTATTGCGATCGGGCCGGTCCCAAGATTCGCGGTCATAGCATTCGTCGTCTCAGCAATAGCCACAGCCGCTAGGCCTACGGCAAAAAGCCTGACATATGAAACGACGTCCGTGAATGTACTCATAAAATTTAACCCGAAGCTGGCGGACCCCAATCCGCCGAGTATTGCCTTAAAGGGATTCTTGTCCGGGCTGCTGAGGAATATTACCAGCGCTATGCCTGCAAACGCAAGCGTCTTAACAAAATCGGGAAGAGGTAAATCCAAAATAAGGGTACGCGCCAGGAAAAATGCCGCCCAGAGCACGCAGATCCAGCCTATATCCGCCAAAAAAGTAACGCTTGGAAACTTCAAAAGCGCCCTCCAGGAATGCCCAAGGCTTAAATGCAGCGCCCCTAAAAAGAAGCAAAATGTCTGCATAAAAACCGGGTCGTTCAATGCCGGGACCAATGGAATTATACCTCTTTGCGCAAGCCAGCTCTGGCCAAAGAAAGTCCCGGTCAAAACACCCCAGACGATCGCGCAACCGCTTAAAAGGTAAAACAGGAAAAAAACGCCGTTATTTTTTGCGCTGGCTTTTCTTTTCCTATGAAACCATGCCGTAAACAGCAGGTAACTCAGGCCATAACCGGCGTCTCCGATCAAAATCCCGAAAAAAATACTGAAAAAGACTAAAAATAAAGGGCTTACGTCGAGCTCATGATAACCCGGGAGTATGCCCAAAAGATTGAATACCGGCTTCATCAAATTGATCAACGCGGGATTTTTGAGCAGAGTCGGGACATTATCTCCGGGAGAAGGATCGCTGAACAAAATCCCCCAGCCTTCGCTTTTCGCCTTATCCCTTAACGCGGCTTGCGAGTAAACAGGTACGAATCCGGTTAGATAGGTCACTGCTCCTTCCTTGCCCATCCCTGAAAGCGCTTCATTAAACTCCAATTCTTGACCGAGTTTTTTTCTGATATCAGTGAGGTTTTCACGAAAAGCCATAAACTTGCATAAATCATCCTGGATTATCTGGGCCATCCTGGCGTCTTCATAAAGCCGCTGGCGCATCTTTTCAAGGCCAAGCTTGGGCAACGCAAGTTCCCTGAAGGGCAATTCGAGCTTTTCTCGGGAGACGACCAAGCAGCGGGCAAGGCCGCCTTCGGTAAAGATAACCTTGATCATTACTTCCGGACCGATTTTCTCTAGTTCCTTTTGCGGAATGAAATAAAGCCGCATAAATATATTCTTTTCGGCAAGCCGGCGGAGAGCGTCTGGATCGAAATCACCCCAAGGCTCCCACTCGGCGATGCGGTTTTTCAGGATCCGGGAGTATTCTTCCAGCTGGTCAAGCCGTTTATTTAAGTCAATAATGTGGCTTACCGTAAATTTCCAATCTTTGGCCTCCTCTCTCTTGATATTTCCGGCGGCCTTAATGAATTTTTCTTCAGAGAGTACTGAAAGGGCGGAATCGACGAGGGTAATGTCATCTTTTAAAACCCTCACCGGGTCTCCTGCGGGCGGCTGAACATTTTCGACATGTACGACACCGAGCCCGCGCAATGTCTCCACTGTATTTCCCGCGTCTTTTCCCTGAACGAATACCGTGATTTTTTTCATGGGAACGATCATGCGGCAACCTCGACAAGTTGAGCTAGTTCGATCTTTCTTTTGGCGGCCTTACTGCGCCCTACGGCATTAGCCATCTGGTCCCCGATATAGATCTTGATTAGCCTTATCGCTTCAAGGGCTTGCGGGATCTTTACTTTCTCGAAAAGATTTACCCGTTGAGTCGTAATACGCAATTCATGCTTCAGGATCTCAAGGCCGGCCTTTAAAACCTTGGCCTCTCTTTCCAAAGAAACGATCTGCCTTAACGCGTCAATGGCAAAATCCAGCCAAAGAGGCGTTGAGAACAGATCGTACTCTGCCTCAGCGAATTCAGCCCGCTCAAAGACCGGTAAATTTACCCCCGCCACATTCTTAATCCCGGTTATAATACTGGATGGAACAAGCCATTTTCTAACCTCGGCTCCCAAATCAACAAGTAAACCCGCCCACAGCCTTGCCGCGTATTTTTTCTTATCCTTCGCGGAAGCTTTCTCCAAAAGCAGATTATTCTGCTGTAAAATCTCCAGCTGCAGCTGCTGTTTCTTTAGCTGCAGCGTCGGCAGATATCTCTGATACTGCTTTAAAGCGTCTCTCTGCCTCTTTAATTCGCCTTTGGTAAATTTAATTTTTGCCATCTTTCGGCCAGTATTTTCCGATTATCGCTTTCCTGACCCCTGTTTCTTCCGTCGAAAAACACTCCGCCAGGATATGCCAACCCTGATCCAGCGCTTTTTCCAGGGGTATATTTACTTTTAACGACATCATTTTATCTTCGAATATCTTTCCGTAACGTAAAAGTTTTTTATCCCATGAGCTCATTTGAAAACCCATCGCCTGCTTTTCCAGAGAGTCGCGGTAGTTGGCGAAGAGCTGTATCATCGTATCCATTATCGTACGGTGGTCTTCGCGGGTCTTTCCGTTCACCTGCTGCTTTAGCCGGCTTAAGGAACCGAACGGTTCGATCACGCCGCCCTTTAAGTAAAACTGGCCCTCTGTAATGTACCCGGTATTATCCGGAACAGGATGCGTTACGTCATCCCCGGGCATTGTGGTCGCGGCTAATATGGTAATGGAGCCTGCGCCCTCAAAATCAACCGCTTTTTCATAGCGGCTGGCGAGCTGGCTGTAAAGGTCACCCGGGTATCCGCGGTTGGAAGGGACCTGTTCCATGGTTATGGATATCTCTTTCAGCGCGTCGGCAAAATTGGTCATATCCGTCAATAAAACCAGGACACGCTTTCCTGCGAGCGCGAAATTCTCGGCAACCGCCAGGCTTATATCGGGAACAAGGAGGCATTCAACCACAGGATCCGAGGCGGTATGAATAAAGAGTATTGACCGGCTTAAGGCGCCGTGCTCTTCAAGGATATCCCGGAAGAATAGATAATCGTCGTACTTAAGCCCCATCCCCCCTAAAATTATGGTATCTACCTCTGCCTGGATCGCGATCCGCGCTAATACGTCATTATAAGGCTCCCCGGCTATGGAAAAGATGGGAAGTTTCTGGGATTCGACCAGGGAATTAAAAACATCGATCATGGGTATGCCTGTGCGGATCATCTTTCCCGGGATCACCCTCTTCACCGGGTTTACGGAGGGCTTGCCGGTTTCGATCAGATTATCCGTTAACTGCGGGCCTTTATCCATGCTCATCCCGCTCCCGTTAAACACGCGGCCAAGAAGCTCTTCTCCGCTCGCCACGCGCATGGTGTGCCCAAGGAATCTGACTTTATCTCCGGTCGAAACACCCCTGCTTCCGGCAAAGACCTGCAGCGAAACCTTCTTTTCGTCTATCCGGATGACCTGCGCCAGCGATTTGCCGTGATTGGTGGAAACTTCGGCGATCTCCAAATATCCTATGCCTTCGGCTTCCACGGTGATAACGTCACCGGATATCTGAATAATATTTGTGTATATTTTATGCATTTTGTTCTTTCTTGCCGGCGGCCTTTTCCAATAACAGGGAACTTATTTCTTTTTCTGTGCTCTTGAATTCTTCGCTCTCCCATGCGCTTGAATTCCACCCCCTGAAAAGCTGGCGAAGCTTCTGAAAAAAACGCAGGGCTTCTTCCTTGTCTGAGAACAAGAATTCTTCTTCCAAAATATTGTAAATGAAATTAAAGACGTATATCTGCCTTTCTTTGGATGTGGCCTCATCAACCGGATCAAAGGCGTTCTGCTGCAAATAAGAGAAATCGAAAAATTCTCCCTTTAAATAATCCACATAATCGGGAAGGGACGTTCCTTCTTCACCGATAACCTTCATCATCTGCGCCACATCATGGCTCTTGCGTTCGATCTGGTGCCCGCGCTCTTCTTGTTTTTCCTCGATAATGCCCTTGTATTTGCTCCAGCTGATCAACGGATCGATCGCCGGATAACGCCTGGCGTCTGAACGCTCTCTGGATAAACCATGAAAAGCGCCTACTACTTTTAAGGTCGCCTGCGTTACCGGTTCTTCAAAATTCCCCCCGGCGGGACTGACCGTTCCTCCGATGGTGACCGAACCGGTGCTTCCATCCGGGAACTTGACTATTCCCGCCCTTTCATAGAAAGAGGCGATACGCGATTCCAAATAAGCGGGGAATGCCTCTTCGCCGGGGATCTCCTCAAGCCTTCCGGACATCTCCCGCATCGCCTGCGCCCACCTCGAAGTAGAATCCGCCAAAAGTAAAACATTCAAGCCCATCTGGCGGTAATATTCCGCGATGGTAACCGCGGTATAAACGCTGGATTCCCTGGCGGCGACCGGCATAGAACTGGTGTTACAGATGATCACCGTCCGGTCGCTTAACGGCCTTCCGGTCTTAGGATCGGTTATCTCCGGGAAGGTCTTAAGCGTTTCCACGACCTCTCCGGCGCGCTCCCCGCAAGCCGCGATAATCACGATATCCACTTCGGCGTGGCGACTGGTCAGCTGCTGTAAAACTGTTTTTCCCGCGCCAAAGGGGCCAGGTATGCAATAAGTGCCCCCGCGGGCTACCGGGAACAAAGAATCTATCAAACGCATCTTGGTGACTAACGGCTCCGAAGGTTTTAATTTTTCTGAATACGCCGTGATCGGCACCTTAACCGGCCATTTCTGGGAAAGAAAAACCTCTCTTTTCCGCCCGCTTTCGTCGACTATCTTCGCTATCGGTTCTTTTAAGTTATAATCACCAGGCTCGGCTATCCACTCCAGATCCTGGATCCCCCGCGCGTTAAACGGCGCCATAATATAGTGTTTGAAGATCTTTTCCGGCACAAATCCGATCTTGGTGCCGGCGAGGATCTTATCTCCGGGTTTTGCCAGCGGCGTAAATTTCCACTTGCCATCTAAAAGTAACGCGTCTAAATATACGCCGCGCTGCAGGAAAAACCCGCACTTTTCGGCGAGAAGGGGCAAAGGATTTTGCAGGCCATCATAGATCTGCCCCAAAAGTCCCGGGCCCAGTTCAACGGAGAGCAATTCCTCGGTAAATTCTACCTTCTCTCCGACCTTAAGGTCCGCTGTACTTTCATAGACCTGCATCTCGGCGTCTTTCTGCCGCACGCGGATAACCTCGGATTTAAGGCGCTCATCACCGTGTATAATGTAGGCGACCTCATTCTGTATTACAAAGGTGTCGAAACCCGCGGTAACCATGTTGGCGTTGATCTTCTTAATACGGCCTATTCTATTTTCCGGCATTTTGACCCTCTTGTGACAATGTTTCATCGAGCAATTTACCTTTGTCCGCGGAATTGATCCTCTGCCAGCGCTCAAGGATCAAAAGTTTATAGGCGTAAATAATTAAAAAATCCAGGTCGAAATAACGGCCGAAGGATAAGCCATCCAGAAAATCCCATCTCTCCAGGTCCAGCGACCTTTCGGCATCAAGAGGGGAAGGGTTCCTCAGCGCGGCCAAAACCAGATGATAAAGCGCGGGGCCGGCGTAACCGTCCGGCCGCAGATATTTCGCGGCATCTGATTTTTTGCGGGCAGCCCTTACCTTTACTAATTCATTTCGCAGCATGATCTCAAAAGCCACGATTTTTTTTATCGTTTCTTGCCGGCCTTCATATTCATATCGTAAAGGAATATTCTCCAAAACCGCGCGATCATCCTGCGGTATCGAATCCCTGCATAATAAGAGGAATTTCTCGAAAGAAATGGGCGCGGACATGTTAAAGTGCAGCATCGGTAAGCTTGATATGAGATAAGGGTATAGGGCGGGCATGGTCTTAGGCCTCTAAAAGCTCCTTCAATTTAGGCTTCAGGTAAGTCCCGATGTATTCGGCGAGCGCTTTTTCGCTGAAGTCGAATTGAGATTTACCGGCGTCGAAACTGATCACAAACCCGGCACCGACGCTCTCGGAAGGCAATAAGCGTATCTGTTTTTTTGTCTCCGCCTTAAGCTTTGCTAAGAATCCGCCCTCCAGCGCCCCGGCGTCTTCTTTGCTCAATGAGATCACAATATCTGAACTCTCTTTAACGCAGGAGCCCTTTATGGCTGAATTCAGGATCTTAAAGATATTCTCGGGGGTCAATGTTTCGCGCACGCCCATAGAAATAACCTTTTGCAGCATCGCGTTTACTTCCTGTTTTAACGTCAAAAGAAGGTCTCTGCCCGCCTGCGATAAAGACGCTTTTTCTTTTTCACGCATCTTAACTATCTGTTCCTTGGCGTTATTGATCATATCCTCGGCCTGGCGCTTCGCGCTGTCTAACAAGCGCCCTGCCTCTTGCCTGGCTTTATCTTCTATTTCTTTGGCTTTTTTCTCGGCAGCGGCAATACCCTCTTGGTTAATTTTTTCTATTAAGGATTTAATATCTTCTGCCATATTTATCCCCCCGCTTCTAATAATATTTCTTTTGTGGCTTTAAGCGGATCCTTTGCTTCCAGAATTGGCCGACCTACGACGATGAAATCCGCTCCGGCCCTGGCCGCTTCTCCCGGCGTAGCGATCCTCTTCTGGTCTTTCTTCGCGCTGGCTTTAGGCCTGATCCCGGGAGTCAAAATAATAAAATTCCTGCCTAGATGTTCTTTTTTTATCTTTTTCGCTTCATGCGCGGAGCAGACTACTCCATCCAGGCCGCATCTTTTAGCCATCTTTGCCAAATACAGGACTTCGCTATCCAGCGGCCGGTTTATCCCCAGATCTTTAAGAAAATCCCCGGAGATGCTTGTGAGCACCGTTACTCCCAATACCTTTGTCTTGCTGCCCCGGCATATATCACTGACTTCTTTGAGCGCTGTAGGTCCGGATAAGGTATGCACGGTAAGCATCGCCGCTTTATGTTTTACAGCCTGTTTTGCGGCCTTGGCCATCGTGTTGGGTATATCGTTTAATTTTAAATCCAGGAAGACATCGGCGCCTATTTTACGTATATCCCGGACGATCTGCGGGCCGCAAGCGGAATAAAGCTCTAAGCCGACTTTAAAGATTTTTACTTTTGGGTAAAGCCGCTTTACCCAATACAAGGCTTTCTTGCGGTCATCCAGGTCCAGGGCTAAAATTAATTCCGTTGTCATTTATGATTTTAAAGTACCGACCAGCTCCTTAATGTCTCTGAGCTTATTGCGCGCTAAATACTTCTTTAACCCGGAGATTATTTCGACGGATAAGGCAGGATTTATGAAATTCGCCGTGCCCGTGCTTATCGCGCTTGCTCCCGCGATAAAAAATTCCAGCGCGCTTGGGGTATCCATTATACCACCCATTCCGATGATAGGAATTTTAATCTTCCGGGATACTTCCCAGATCATTCTTACCGCTACCGGCCTGATCGCCGGGCCGCTTAAACCGGCAATTACACTGGCGATCCTTGGCCTTTTCGTGTCAGTGTCTATGCTCGTGCCCGTAAGGGTATTGATCAAAGAGACGGCGTCGCTGCCCGCCTTTTCAGCCGCCGCGGCGATTTCGGTTATATCCGTAACGTTTGGGGAAAGTTTGGTGATGAGGGTCTTGCCGGTAACTTCGCGTACCATTTTAACCACTTTAAAGGTAGAGCCGGGATCCTGAGAGATCAGGCTGGTTTTTCCCCGGATATTCGGACAAGAAATATTCAATTCAATTGCCGCGGCTCCATTTATTTTGTCAAGCCGCTTTGCCAGACTGATAAATTCATCCGGGTCGCCTTCCGAAGCGATGCTTACAATTACCGGTGCCCCTATTTTCTTTAAAATGGGCAGTTTCTTGCTGATAAAAGCGTCCACTCCGGGGTTCTCTAGCCCGATGGAATTAAGCATCCCGGCGGGAGTTTCGCAGGTGCGCGGCGGCGGATTACCCTGCCTCGGCTTTAAAGTTATGGTTTTTGTGACTACCGCCCCCAGTTGCTTTAAATTCATAAAATCAGCGAATTCCTCGGCATAGCCAAACGTCCCCGAAGCGACCATCACCGGGTTCTTTAGCTTGAGCTTGCCTATATTAACCGCTAGCCTGGCTTCTTTTTTACGCATAATTTATTTGAAAAATACCACCCCTATAACACCCGAAACCAAAAAAGCCAAAATAGGATGAATTTTAAAGATCCAAACCGCCACGACCACAAAAGCTGCGACAAGCACGGACCTGAAGTCCGCTATACTGACCTTGCTTATGCTTAAAACTGCGACGATAATCAAGCCTAGAACGGCGGGGCGCAGGCCCTTAAAGGCGGCCTGAACTATTTGATTTTCTTGAAAAGAGAAGAACACAGAAGCGATCACCCACATAATTAAAAATGAAGGCGTAACAACCCCGAGCGTGCTGGCGACCGCCCCCCATAATTTGGCTACTTTATACCCCACAAACGTGGCACAATTGATCGCTATCGGCCCGGGTGTCATCTCGGCGACGGCAAAAAGGTCCGCGAACTGCTCGAGGGTCAACCAGTGTTGTTTATCCACTATCTCTTTCTCGATCACCGGGATCATCGCGTATCCGCCGCCAAAGGTAAACAGCCCCACCTTGAAGAACTCCCAGAAAAGATTAAGAATGATCATTTTTAAAAGCTCGGCTCCACGCAAAAGATCCTATATTTTTTCAGATCCTTCAACCCCCCCTGGATAAAACTCAAATTTGTCAGGTATTTCATCTTGCACCAGGTGAAGATTTTGCTCTTCGGCTCCATGTAGAAATTCCACTTTACGTATTGGTAAGAAAAATGCGCTGTCAGCGCCGCGAATATCGCCATGAGCACCTTCATCCACAGGCCGCCTATGGCGAAATTTAAAATTATCGACAGGATAAAAAGCAGGGCGCATAAGTGCGTGAGGTGGAAGTTGCCGACGTATACAAACCCTCTTATCGGCAGAGGAAATAAAAACGATGGATTGCCCTTTAGAAATTGAAATATTATCTCGATGCCCTTTTTCTCGACATACTTGTCGATCAAGGGCAAGTGCGCTTGGCCGTAAGTTACCCAGACTTTTCTCAGGGACCTGAGGTCAGCCCTGTGCATATGGTCCACTTTTGCTTCTGGAGCGAAATAAAAATTCCAGCCGCGGCTTCTGTGCTGGTAACTTAGATCCATATCTTCGCCGGTCGGCCTTTCCCAGAATTTCGCCCCTATCTGCGTCATCGCGCTTTTACGGTAAGCCACGTTGCAGGTGCCGAAAAAATACGCTTTGTGTCCGCCGATATCGGAAGGCAGGGGCTTCCGGGGAAACCCCGGATAATAACCTTCTTTTATGAACCCGTAACGCGGGGAAACCATGTTAAATCTAAAGTGCTGGCACCAGGCTTCAACCAGATTATCGGGATCGACCTTCAAGGTAAAGACTTCGCCGCCCACTGCCGCGATCTTCGGGTCCCGCTCAAAGTGTTTAAGCATCTCTTTTATCCAGTTTTCGGAAGGGGCGCAATCCGCGTCGGTAAAAAACAGAAAATCCCCTTTGGTGCTTGCAAGGGCCTTATTCCGCGCGAACCCCGGCGAGGGACAATTAGGTATTTCAACCAGTTTAATGAAAGGGTATTTTCGCTGCCAGCTTTTAATGATCTCGATAGTCCTGTCCGCGGAGCCTCCGTCTGCGATCACCCATTCCCAGCGTTCCCGGGGATAATCCACTTTCAGAAGGTAATCAAAGGTTTTTTCAATGGTACGTTCGAAATTCTTCACCGGGATGATAATGGAGACGAAGGGTAAATTGGACATCATTCTCCTCCTTGCGCAGAAAGCGCACACCAATCCATCCGATAGGATTGGGTGTTGCGTTCTAACCCCAGATTATCTCGTTCGCCCTGAACACAGGGCCTTCTTTACAAACCCTCTCAAAACCTTTTTTTGTATTTACCACGCACCCCAGACAGGCGCCGATCCCGCACGCCATATGCTCTTCAAGCGACGCCTGGGCGGGCGCGTTGTATTTTTCAGAGATCCGGCTGATTTCTTTTAACATCAGCCGGGGGCCGCAGGCGTAAATAACGATTGGCGGGCGGCGCCCGGTGTTTAATCCGCGTTCAAGCAGCCCGCTGACATATCCTTTAAATCCTCTCGAGCCGTCGTCGGTTGCGATTTTTACATCGCACCCTAAATTTTTAAATTCTTTTTCGCAAAGAATCGAACTTGCTGTTTTTGCCCCGATCAAGACTTCAGTCCTTAATTTCGGGCTTGAAGCTCGTAGCCCCCGCAATCTTTGCGCCAGGAAAAGAAGCGGAGCAACGCCCATGCCGCCGGCCACGATAACCGGTGAACTGCTCGCGCGGCTCCCGGAAAAAGCCCCAAGGTCAAAACCGTTACCCAGCGGCCCGATCAGATCCAGGTATTCGCCGGCCTTACGCTGGGATAAGATCTCGGTCCCCCTACCAACTACTTCATACAGCACCTCCATATCGGATCCTTTTACCTTATGTATCCCGAACGGCCGGCGCAGCAGGGGCTCATTGGGCCCGTTGACTTTAACGCTTATGAATTGCCCTGGAAGACACTTACCGGATATACGCGGCGCGCGCAGGGTTAAATGAAAGAAATTCCCGGTGATGTTTTTATTATAAATCAGCTTTGCCCTTATTTGAAGCATCTTTTTGTTGGCTGTTCGTACGGTCGATTAAATAAAAGGATAGGAATACGAAAAAGGTGATCACCGCCAGAAAAAGCAGGCTTTCCCTGGCATAAATTTTAATTCCTATGGTTTTTAGATCTTCCCGGCTTTCCAGGAAGATCACAATGAATAGTATTACTAATATTGGGCCGGTCTCCTTTTTGAGCCAGGGCAATTTAAGAGGCAAGATGCCTGCGATATCTTTTTTAAATATTGACGCGAATGAAGGAAAAAGGCGGGGGACCTTCTTCGCGTATTCAGGGTAAGCAGAGGGGAACATAAGCAGTAACTTCCTTTCTTCTTTAAATATAAGCGATGTGTAGCGCCAGATAAAAACGCAGAGGAAAACAAGGGTTACCCACCAATTAAAAAGCATTAATACGATGCCTAAACCTATCAAAAATATGCCCAAGTACATGGGATTACGCACTAATGCGTAAGGCCCCGAACTGATCAGAAGGTGCCCGTTTAAAGATCTTTCCGATTTATAGCCCCGGCTGGAGGCGCGCAGGATCTGCCCAAAGATTATCAGCGCCATACCGAGCATCTCTACAGATGCATCCCATGGGGCAACGCTGGATTTGCGCAAAAAAACTGCTGGGAATAAAATAATCAGCATAAATGACGCGGCAAGGAGTATCCCGTTTATCTTAAGGCGCATCTTCATCCTATTTTACCTCCGCCTGGCATTCCGGGCAAAAATATGTTCCTCTGCCACCCATTGAAATTCTTTTTATCGGGGTTTTACAGACAAGGCATGGCTTACCCAGCCTGTCGTATACCTTATGATAACGCGCGTAATTCCCGGGGTTACCGGATAATTGCACGTACTGGTCCACGGATGACCCCTTATGCGTAATTGCCTCGGTTAAAGTATCTTTTATCTCCCTGAAAAGAGTTTCTTTTTCTTTCTCCAAAAGGCTGGAAGCGGGCCTGCCGGGATTTATTTTTGCCCTGAAAAGCGCCTCGCAGGCATAAAGATTCCCCACACCGGAAATAAAGGTCTGGTCCATAAGTAAAGGCTTGATTTTGGTTTTTTTCCGGCTGAGCATTTTTTTAAAATCTTCGGCGGCCAGCTCGAACGGCTCAGGCCCGAGCCGTTGAATAAAGCTCAATTTGCGCCAGTCATCCATAAGGCGGAGCTCCGCGAATAACCTCTGGTCATTAAAATCCAACGATTTGCCGTCAGACAACCTGAAAGTAACCCTGCTCCTCGCGCCGTCTCCCGGGTATATCAACTGGCCGGTCATCTTTAAATGTATAACCAGTGACTTACCGCCGGATAGCTCAAGGATCAGAACTTTAGCTTTACGCAGGATACGTTTAAAGACCGTTCCGGACAATCCGTTCTTGAATTGCGCGGGGGAAGGGTGGCGGATGACCTTGGGGTTATGGATGACGACCTCGATGATCTTCTTGCCCAAAACGACCTTTTCTAATTCGCGTTTTATTGTCTCAACCTCGGGTAATTCCGGCATCTTGTTTTCTCGCCTTCCTTAACTATCGCTGATCACCTTGACCCATACTTCCCTCGACCGCGGGCCGTCGCTTTCGCAAAAGAATATGCCCTGCCATGTGCCTAGCGCCAAATTTGAATTTTCGATAAAAACGGCCAGCGAGGAACCGAAAATCGACGATTTTATATGGCCGTCGGAATTTCCTTCCGTATGAGCGTACCCGGCGTTCTCCGGCACGAGTTTTTTCAGAGCGATTATTATATCCCTCTGGACATCGGGATCAGCGTTCTCGTTAATAGTCAATCCGGAGGTTGTATGCGGGCAGAATATGAAACACATGCCGTTTTTTATCCTGCTCTTTGCCACCAGCGAGCGGACCTCATCCGTGATGTCGATCAATGCTGCGCGGCTGTTCGTTTTTATGCTTATCTTCTCCATGATATCCCTGATGTGATTTTACTTCTTATTTCTTTGTCAAATCTTTCCTGGCTTCTATGTCCCATGCCGTTGACTTTCTTTTTAAAAGCTCCTTCACTTTCTCTACCGCCTCTTCTACTGTTTTAACTTTGATAACGCCATCGATATCCCAGGAATTAAGGCTAATGACCGGGATCCCGAACTGCAGGCAATACGCTATCTCCGAGAGAGTACCAGCTTCTCCTGGAAGAGCGACTACGACATCCGCGCTTTTTACTACTAAAACATTTCTAGCTAATCCTAAACCTGTGGGCAACGCTATATCAACATAAGGATTCGCGCAGCTTTTATCGTAACCAGGTAAAATACCTATGGTTAAACCGCCTCCGGATTTAAAACCGCGACAAACCGCCCTCATAGTACCAGAAAGGCCTCCAGAAGCGAGAATATCAACCACTTTAGTCAGTTTTTTGCCTAGTTTTTGAGCTAAACGCTCCACTTCCCCCGCACATCTTCTTCCACCTATTACACTTACAATTTTTTTGCGCATTTTTTGGTGCGCCTGGACAGAATCGAACTGTCACACCCAGCTCCGGAGGCTGGTGCCCTATCCATTGGGCTACAGGCGCTTATTTCAATGATTGTTTTATTTTCGATAAAACGAATTCTTGATTATTGATTTTAAATTGTTGTATCGAAAATCGTTTGAATTTTTTTGCCCCTTTCGTACTCAAGATCCCCTGCATGTAATCCAGGCAGCGCTCATTACCCATACCGCTGCCGTAAGTAGTAAATAAAACTACCTCTTTGCCTTCTACCCCCGAGCATTTATCCAGGTAGGTATTTAGCGCCGGGGCAGGGCCGAAAGCCCATACTGGAGTGCCCAGGCAGATCAAATCAAAAACGCTCAAATCGAAGTTTACCGGCTGCAGCTGCCCCATTTTGTGCTGGAAGGCTCGGCGACACTGAAGAAGGAAAGATTTCTCCTCGTCCAGGCATTTTAACTCAATAAGATCCGCCTGACTTCCTTCGCTCTTCAGATAAACAGACAGGGCTTCCGCCGCCTTCTGCGTATTGCCGGAATAAGAATAGTAAATTATTACGCTTTTCATTAGAAGAGGCTTAGCTGTTTCTCCGCTGTTTGCTGCTTATCGTCGTCGGAAAATATTTGGATCTTCCCGTATTCTCCGTCATATCCTGCCTGAATGTGTACCTTGCCCTCCCTTACCCGCAAAATCCCTTCGGCGATGCGGGGGGACAGCTCCTTCTTTAAAACCTCTTTGGGCGCCTTATTAAGGATCTCGAATTCAGTCCCTAATTTTGCCAGGCAGGCGCGGTATTCCCTTTCAACGCCCTGCGAAGTTTTACCGACACCTTTCGCCTCGGCAATGATCTCATCCAGCGGTATCAGGTTTTTAAAAGGGATGCCGCTGGGTGGAACATATCCTTCCGGCCTGTCCGCTAATTGCTCGACCCGGTTCATTACGCCCACGGTTACGGGCTTTGCGCATTTAGGGCAGCGGCCGTTATTCTCCCTGGTTTGCTTTGGAGAAAGCCGCGTACCGCATAAACGGTGGCCGTCGTAATGATATTTGCCCTCTTCAGGGAAAAATTCTACGGTGTACAAGAATCTCTTTTTGTCTTTGGCGCTTAAAACTTCCCTTATAGTTTTATAATTTAGCTCACAGTCAAATACATTCGCCTCCCGGCCGATCTTTTGCGGACTATGGCTGTCTGAATTGCTTATTATTGTATATTTATCCAGAGCGGAAAGCCTCCAGTTCATGCCCGGATCCGAAGATAGGCCGCTCTCTAAAGCGAATATCCTGGGTGTCTGTTTCTCGAAACAATCTTCGATCCTGTCGAAACCGGACATTGAACCGAAGACGCTAAACCAAGGTGTCCAGACATGGGCGGGTATAAACATGCAGCTTTCGTCAATATCGAAAACGATACGCGCCAGCTCCTCGGCATCCATTCCAAGGATTGGGCGTCCGTCGCTGGCCAAGTTACCATAGCGGGAAAGGGTCTCATTTATCTTATCCGTAGTCTTGAAAGAAGGGCTAAAGATCATATTGTGCACACGGTAGGTTTTCCCTTTTTTAGAATAGATGCTGCTGATCTCGCAGGTAAGCATAAAGTGCACATCATTGTGCAAAAAAAGCCCGTTTCCTAAATCCTGTAAATTACCCTTCAGCTCTTCCAGCCACAAGTGATGCGTAAAATCACCGGTGCCCATCAGGGTTATGCCTTTTAACTTTGCCCACTCGGCGATATGTTTAATATCCATATCCCGGGAAGTGGCGCGGCTGTATTTGGAATGAATGTGAAAATCCGCTATGAACTCCAATTTATCTCCTCTAAAATCTTGCGCACATTGCCCCAATGCGTCCCCTGCCAATATACGCGCTTACACTTAGGGCAGGTAATAAAATCTACCTGTGTCTTAAAGACGTATTCCGGCACCCTATCTTTTGCCTTCTCCTTGTCTATCTTCTCCAGTTTCTCATTGCAAAGGATACAGCGGCTAAACATCTGTTCAGGACGTATTTTAAGCTTTAACGCCTTGAGGACCTCTTGGACCTGACCCCTGATCTTTTCTTCTTTAATCAAAACCACTCTGATACCCCTGTCCCGGGGCAACCTCTGATTACGCGTCAAAATCATGCGTTCTTCCCTAAGCGCCTGTATCATCAATGAACTCGGCTTATCCTGTTTATAATAGGCCGTGTCGAATCCCAAGATCCTCAGCCACTTGGCGAGCCTCCCCAATTCTTTAGTCAAGATGAATTGCACCGAAGGCGAAGGTCATTATCTAGCCGGGGCTCTTGTAAGCGATACTACCGGACACTACGCAGTATTCTACCAAGCCCGTTAATTTCCAGCCCAAAAAGGGCGAGTTTTTCGAGGAAGAAAGGAACTCTTCTTTTTTTACCGCCCACTCTTTTTCCGGAGAAATAATAATTATATCCGCGTCGCGTCCTATTCCTAAGCTGCCTTTATTTATCCCTAAGATCTTCGCCGGATTAAGACACATTTTTTGCGCAAGGTCCGGCCAATCCAATAAGCCCGTTTTAATTAATTGGTGTACGCTTGCGGCTAATTCTGTTTCCAGGCCGATAACGCCGAACTCCGCCCGCTCGAACTCGATCTCTTTTTCATTTTCCGTATGCGGGGCGTGGTCTGAAGCGATGACATCGATCACCCCGCTCTTTAAACCTTCTTTTAAGGCATCCCTGTCCTCTTTCCTTCTTAAGGGGGGATTCATTTTCATATTTGTATCGAAGCCTAAAAGAGCGTCTTCCGTCAGAGAAAAATGGTGCGGGGTAACTTCGGCGGTTACTTTCACGCCTTTCTTTTTGTATTGCGCGACAAGGTCAACGGATTCTTTACAACTCACATGCGCGATATGGATCCTGGCGCCTGTTTTTTGCGCCAACTCCAGGTCTCTTTGCACCCGCTTGTACTCGGATTCCCTCGAAATCCCGCGTAAGCCTAGCCGGGTTGAAATTATTCCCAGATTTACCACCCCGGAAGGACAGAGCGACCTGTCTTCGCAATGAGAGATTACCAGGAGATCCTGCTCTTTGCCTGCTTTTAGGGCCTGCCGCATAAGGTCATCCTTGTCCACAGAAACTCCATCGTCGGAAATAGCGACCGCGCCTTCTTTTTTTAATTCGGAGATTGCGCTTAATTTTTCTCCTTTACGTTCTTTGGTAATCGCGCCGCAGATAAAAACATGCGACTTGGCGGTTTTATCGATGATCTCCTTTAATAGCTTAACGCTGTCCGCGGAGTCAATGCATGGCTGGGTATTGGGCATGGCTAAGAGGCTTGTAACGCCTCCTCTAAGAGCCGCCGCGGTGGCCGAAGCGACAGTCTCCTTGTCTTCCCTGCCCGGCTCCCTTAAATGGACGTGCATATCCACTATGCCTGGCATGACTATCTTGCCTTGGGCGTCAATAGTGTTATCTACCCGCGCCTCGATCCCGGCCGAGACTTCCGTTATCCTTCCGTTTTCTACCAGGATATCCCGGATGCCGTCTATTTTGTTCCCCGGGTCAATGAACCGTCCATTTTTAATCAGGAGTTTCATGGCTTATATTTTCGTTTGCCTGGGCGACCAAAAACATCGCCGCCATTCTTACCGCGATGCCGTTGGTAACCTGCTCTAGTATCACCGAATTTAATCCATCGGCTATTTCGCTGGATATCTCTACTCCCCGGTTTAAAGGCCCGGGGTGCATGATGATGATGTCTTTTTTCGCCTTTTTAAGCCTCTCTCTGGTGATCCCGAAATTCTTGAAATACTCCAGCTGCCTGGGGAAGGCGCTTTCCCCATCCCGCTCAAATTGCATCCTCAGCACATTCACCGCGTCGGACCTGGCCAGGGCTTCATCGATATCGGTTACCACTTTAACGCCCATCTCTTCTATGGCGGGAGGGATAAGGATCTTCGGCGCGCATACCGTAACATTAGCGCCCAATTTCGTCAGTCCCCATATATTTGAGCGCGCCACGCGGGAATGCGCGATATCCCCGACTATGCTCACCTTTATCCCCTCGATCCTGCCTAATTTTTCTTTTAAGGTAAATATATCCAGAAGGGCCTGCGTTGGATGTTCGTGCCATCCGTCTCCGGCGTTGATCACGCTGGCTTTCACGCTGCGGCCGAGCATCACGGCGGCGCCGGAATAATTATGCCTGACCACGATTATATCCACCTTGAGCGCCTCTATATTCCTGCCGGTATCTATAAGCGTTTCTCCTTTGCGCACGCTGGACGTTTCTGAAGCGATGTTTATGACATCCGCGGATAAACGCTTTGCGGCTATCTCAAAAGAGACCCTTGTCCGCGTTGAAGGCTCGTAAAAAAGGTTAACCACGGTTTTGCCGCGCAACGCCGGTACTTTTTTTATCTCGCGCGTGGAAACCTCTTTAAAAGATTCCGCCGTGGATAGTATAAGGCTTATTTCTTCCCTGTTTAAATCTTCAAGGCCCAGTAAATCTTTACGCGACCAAGCCGCGGTCATATTTTACTCCGTCTCTACTATTGCCACTTCGTCTATGTCGTCAACCTCTAAAAGCCTCACCTCCACCGTTTCCTTATGCGATGTAGGCACATTTTTACCCACGTAATCCGCGCGTATAGGCAGTTCCCTGTGCCCCCTGTCTATAAGAACCGCTAATTGGATGGATTTCGGCCGGCCAAGATCCGCCAGGGCATCAAGGGCGGATCTGACCGTCCTTCCTGTGTATAATACGTCGTCAACAAGGACGATGTTCTTCTCCGTAATGTCAAAACCTATCTCTGTTTTACGCACAAGAGGCTGCTGGGCGATCAAGGTAAGGTCATCACGATATAAGGTTATATCCAGTATCCCCACAGGAACGCCCTGCTTATCTATGTTTTCAATGGAAACGGCCAGGCGCTTTGCCAAGTACGCTCCACGGTTACGTATGCCTATAAGACAAACTCCGCTTGAGCCTTTGTTTTTCTCGAGGATTTCGTGGGAAATACGCGTAATGATCCGGCTGATCGCCTCTTTATCGAGTAATTTGGCTTTTTCTTTCATGGGCTAAGCAAAAAAATACCCCGATTGGTTGTATCGGGGCTATAGTTATCTCTTTTCTTAAGCATCTGGTTTTCCTTGCTAGCTTCTCAAGAACTAGCTTAAAGGCGCTTTTTCTTTCCAATAAATATACCATTTACCCTGCTGTTTGTCAATGAAAGTTTATATAACCACTACAAATTCTCCAAGCGGCTTACGCTCTTTAAAGGACTCCAGGATTTCGTTTGCGCTTCCCCTCTTGGCCTCTTCGAATTTCTTAGTTAATTCCCGGCAGCAGACTATTTCTCTTTCCCCAAAAACTTCCCCGATATCCCGTAACGTCTTAAGGACCCTGTGGCAGGACTCATAGAAAACCAGGGTGCAACCTAACTTCGCGATCTGTCTGAGGCGGTTTTTTCTCGCCAGCGGTCCCCGCGGCAAAAAACCTTCAAAAAAGAATTTATGCGCCGGCTTTCCGGAAATAACCAGGGCGTTAATGAAAGCGACCGGCCCAGGTATAAGCGTTATCCCTACGCCGTTCTTTATGGCTAAATTAATGATATTGTAGCCCGGGTCAAGTATGCCTGGGGTGCCCGCGTCTGAGATAAGGGCGATCGTTTTCCCTTCCTTCAGCAGCCTCAGAAGATATTCGCCTTTGGTGAGCTTATTGTGCTGAAAATAACTGGTGGTAGGCGCGCCAATACCGTAATGCTCAAGCAATAAGCGGCTGTGCCGGGTATCCTCGCAGGCGATTAAATCCGCGGATTTTAAAACTTCGATAGCCCGCAAACTTATGTCTTTGAGATTGCCAATGGGCGTAGAGACAATATATAACATCGTTCGCGTCGTTAAATATTATTCAACGGTTACGGATTTGGCAAGATTCCGCGGCTGATCCACGTCACAACCGCGCTTGACGGCGATATGGTAAGCGATCAACTGCAAGGGGAGCGCGATTAAAAGAGGAGAAAATAACTCGCTGCATCGCGGGACATAGATCACCTGTTCGGTATGCTCTCTGATCTTTTCATCGCCTTCAGTGGCAATGACGACTATTTTTCCCTTTCGGGCCTTGATCTCCTGAAGATTGGAAACCATCTTTTCGTAGACCTTCGATTCGCAGGATATACAGACTACCGCGCGATATTCATCGATAAGGGCGATGGGCCCGTGTTTCATTTCTCCGGCCGCGTAACCTTCGGCCGGTATGTACGAGATTTCCTTCAGTTTAAGCGCCCCTTCCAGCGCGGAAGGATAATTAATGTTCCTGCCCAGGTACAAGAAGGAGCCGAAATGCGCGTGGCGCTGGGCGAGCCGGGCAATGGCCTGCTGCGACGCCAGGATCTTTTCCTGGAGCAGATGAATGCCTGTAAGTTCCTGGAGGTAAGTGTTTATTTTCCCTTGCGGAAGGATATTCTTCAGGCCCGCGAGGTATAAAGCAAAAGTATACAGCGCTAAAAGCTGCGCTGTGTAGGCTTTAGTGGAGGCAACGCCTATCTCGGGCCCCGCGTGAGTATAAATGATCCCGTCGGATTCGCGCGTTAACGTCGAGCCGAGGACGTTACAAACCGCAAGCACCAAGGCACCGCGGCTCTTTGCTTCGCGTACCCCGGCCAGGGTATCCGCCGTTTCCCCGGACTGGCTGATCGCGATTACCAGCGTTTCTTTGTCTATTAACAGGTCGCGGTAACGGAATTCGCTGGATACATCCACGGATACGGGTATCCCGCACAATGATTCTATAATATATTTTCCTATCATGCCGGCGTGATAGGCGGTGCCGCAGGCAACTACCGCGATATTCCTTGTATTTTTAAGCGCCTCTTCGGGAATGCGCTGCTCTTCGAAAGTGATCTTGCCCGTGTTCTTGCCGATCCTTGAACTTAAAAAATCCTGCAGTAATTTCGGCTGCTCGTTGATCTCCTTAAGCATAAAGTGCGCGTAGCCGGATTTTTGCGCGCTGGCGACATCCCAGTTTATCCGGGTAGCAGGCCGGGAAATTACCTTGCTGGAAAAATCCGTAATCGTAATTTTTGATTTGGTCAGGACGACAAATTCTTTTTCGTTCAAGAAAATGATGTCGCGGGTCGAGCCTAAAATCGCGGGCGCGTCCGAGGCGAGGAAATTCTCTTCCCTGCCTATGCCGACGATCAAAGGAGAACCCTGCCGGGCTCCGATAAGCTTATCCGGCTCCCGGCTGGAGATTACGCCTATGGCGAAGGAACCTTCTAAAAGGCCGATGGCCTTTCTTACCGCCTCCTCAAGGCAGAAGCTTTTCAGGAACTTTTCAATCAGGTGAGCTATAACCTCGGTATCCGTCTGGCTGGTAAATTTGTGGCCTTCACGAACAAGCTGCGCTTTAAGGGGCGCGTAATTTTCAATTATGCCGTTATGCACGACCGCGATCTCGCCCGAACAATCCATGTGGGGGTGGGCGTTTTCCTGATTCGGAGCGCCATGCGTCGCCCATCGCGTATGCGCAATGCCCGGGGAACCGCAAAGCGGCTTTTTTTTGAGGATATTTTCCAGGGCGGCGATCTTTCCCGGTGATTTGCGGATAGAGATCAAGTTCTTGCTAGAGAGGACCAATGCCATACCGCTGGAATCGTAACCCCTGTATTCCAGTGATTTTAAACCGTTAAGCAGTATGGACTGACTTTCTCTTTGGCCTATATAACCTACTATCCCGCACATATATTTTAGGCTGATATTTAGCGTCCCCAACCGGATTTGAACCGGTGTCGAGAGCTTGAAAAGCTCTTGTCCTAGACCAGGCTAGACGATGGGGACAGATTATTTACTCTTCTTCCGCGATAACGTGGGCAACTCCGGAAACCCGGTCTTTGCCTTGCAGTTTAATTAACCGCACCCCCTGCGCGGACCTTCCCGTAGCGCGTATATCTTTTACCGCGCAACGCAAAAACATCCCGTTCTGCGTGATGACCATAAGCTCATCTTTATCGTTTACGGTCTTAAGGCTTACTACCTCTCCATTCTTATCCGTAACGCGCATATTAATAATGCCTTTTCCGCCGCGGCTTGTCAAGCGGTATTCCTCGGCGGGAGTGCGTTTGGCGAAACCGAGCTGGGTGACGGTCAGGATGTTAGTTCCTTTCTGCGCGAGGATCATACCGATCACTTCGTCTTTCTTGCCTAAAGAGATCGCGCGCACGCCCCCGGCCTGCCTGCCCATATCGCGCACTTTATTTTCAGGAAATCTGATGGCTTTGCCCTGCCTGGTCCCGATAAGCAGCTCATGCTTGCCGTCGGTCAGCTCAACCCCGATAAGCTCATCCCCCTTATCGAGGGTAATGCCGATAATCCCGCCTTTGCGGGGATTGCCGTAAGCGTCAAGTTTGGTTTTTTTGATCTTACCCTGCCTGGTAACCATGACCAGGTATTTATCCCCGGAAAATTCTTTTACCGGCACGGTGGAGCTGACCTTGGAGCCCGCCTCCATATCCAAGAGATTAACTATCGCCTTGCCCTTGGAAGTACGGCTGCCCTGAGGTATCTCATAAACTTTGAGCCAATGCACCTGCCCCTTGCCAGTAAAGATTAAAAGATATTCTTTGGTTGAGGCCACAAAGAGGTGCTCTACGAAGTCTTCTTCCTTGACCTCGGCTCCGGTTGCTCCCGTGCCTCCCCGCCTCTGTTTACGGTAAGCGCTCACCGGGAGGCGTTTTATATACCCTCCGTGGCTGATGGTGACTACCACGTCTTCTTCGGCGATCAAGTCCTCGACTTCCAATTCTTCCACTTCTCCGACGATATCCGTCCTGCGCTCATCGCCGTATTTTTTCTTCAGGTTCTCCAGCTCCTCCTTGATAATGCCTTCTACTTTCTTCTCGGAAGCAAGGATGGCTCTGCATAATTCGATCTTCTTTAAAAGCTCCGCGTATTCCGCGTCGATCTTATCCCGCTCGAGGGCGGTAAGCCGCTGGAGCTGCATCTCCAGTATGGCCTGGGACTGCGCATCGGAAAGGCCGAATTCCTTCATCATCCGGGCCTTGGCCTCTTCAGTGTTCTTGGACGTTTTTATCAGCTTGATGATCCGGTCAATATTTTTCAGGGCGATCTTCAGGCCTTCCAGTATGTGCGCCCTCTTCAGGGCCTTGTCCAGCTCGAATTGCGTCCTGCGGCGGATGATATTTTTACGGTGGTCTATGTAATACCCCAGGACCTGCCGCAGGGTCAGCACCCTCGGCCGGTTATCCACCAGCGCCAGCATGATAATGCCGAAGGTCGTTTCCAGCTGGGTATGTTTGAACAGCTGATTCAATACTATCTGCGGCTCAACGTCGCGCTTTAGCTCCACCACCATCCTTAAGCCGTCCTTATCGGATTCATCGCGGATGTCCGAGATACCTTCTATTTTTTTCTCATCCACCAGGTTGGCTATAGATTCGATGATCGAGGATTTTTGGATCTGATAGGGGATTTCGGTGACGACGATCAGGTCTTTCCCGTTTTTCTGGTGCTCAACCGTAGCCCTGGCCCGCAAGGTAACCTTGCCTTTGCCCGAAGCGTAAGCTTCTTTGATGCCTTCCTTGCCGCAGATGACCCCTCCGGTAGGAAAATCCGGCCCCTTTACATAACGCATCAGGTCTTTTAGTTCGGCCTCCGGCTGGTCCAATAGGTAAATAATGGCGTCCGCGACCTCGTTAAGATTATGCGGAGGAATGTTCGTAGCCATGCCCACGGCGATTCCGCTCGAGCCGTTTACCAGCAAATTGGGCAGCGCCGCGGGGAGCAAAAGCGGCTCTTTCAGCGAAGAATCGAAATTGGGCCCGAAATCCACCGTTTCCTTGTCGATATCGCCGAGCATCTCGTCGCTAATGGCATCCAGGCGGGCTTCGGTATACCGCATCGCCGCGGCAGCGTCCCCGTCGATCGATCCAAAATTACCCTGGCCTTCCACCAAGGGGTAACGCAAAGAGAAATCCTGCGCCATCCTTACCAGGGTGTCGTAGACCGCCACGTCTCCGTGCGGATGGTATTTACCCAAAACTTCTCCGACGATACGCGCGCATTTCTTGTAGGGCTTGCTGTGGTCAAGATTCAATTCCTGCATGGCAAAAAGGATCCTGCGGTGGACGGGCTTTAAGCCATCGCGCACGTCAGGCAAGGCCCGTCCGACGATTACGCTCATGGCGTAATTTAAATACGAGTCCTTTACTTCCTCTTCGATACAAACCGGGACTATCTTTTCATTGCGAGTGTACATGTTATATATCCAGATTTTTAACTTGATGGGCGTAATTTTCTATGAATTCCCTGCGCGGTTCAACCTGGTCACCCATTAAAACCGTAAACATCTTGTCTGTTTCCACCGCGTCCTCCAAAGTAACCTTTAATATCGTGCGTTTTTCCGGATCCATCGTCGTCTCCCAAAGTTGATGAGGATTCATCTCTCCCAAACCCTTATATCTTTGGATGTGCATCCCCTTTGTGGCCGCTTCTTTTATACAAGCCAATACTTCCTGCAAAGAATACACGTCCTTCTGGTCTTTTTCGTTTGTGATCCGGTAATACGGCTTGGCCTTTTTGCCTGTATCTTTATTGCCGGACTCTTTCGGCTTAACGCTCTCCGGTAAAAAAGTAGTGATATCCAACCCGAGTTTTTCGATCTTGGTTAAAACTTCCTCGACTTCAGCCGCCTCAAAGAGCTCTAAGAGTTCCTGCTCCGTGTCTTTTTCCTCTTTCTCTCTGAAACCGGCTAATTCTTTGTCAGAATGAAGAAAGTGGTCTTTACCATCCACTTTTATCCTATAAATGGGCATTTTTTTGGTCTTTGGATGCCTGAAAAGGAGGTATTTTTCCATTTCCACTCCCTTTTTGCCTAAAATCTTCCCTAGCTTCTCTAATTCTACCAGATGATGCAGGAGGTCCTTAAATTGATTATCTGTAAAGGCCTGCTTATCTTTAAGGCGGATAAATTTATGCCCTTCTCTGCCTAAATCCAAAAGCAGGTCATTCATCTGTTGTTCGGTTTGAATGTATTCTTCCCTCTGCCCTCTCTTTATCTTATAAAGCGGAGGCTGGGTGATATACACATAGCCGTCTTCTATAAGCTTAGGCATTTGGCGGTAAAGGAGGGTTAAAAGAAGCGTTCTAATGTGGGATCCGTCAATATCCGCATCCGCCATCAGCATTATTTTATGATAACGCAGCTTTGTGACATCGAATTCCTCGCCTATGCCGGTGCCGAGGGCGGTAATAATAGTGCGTATCTCTTCGTTGGATAAGATCTTGTCCAGCCTCGATTTCTCCACATTCAGAATTTTTCCTTTTATGGGAAGAATGGCCTGGAATCTGCGGTCTCTTCCTTGTTTCGCGGAACCTCCGGCCGAATCACCCTCGACTATATATATTTCGCACAATGCCGCGTCCCGCTCCGAACAATCCGCCAACTTCCCCGGGAGTCCGGCGCCTTCGAGCGCTCCTTTTCGACGGGTTAATTCCCTTGCCTTGCGCGCGGCTTCTCTGGCCCTGGAAGCCACAATTACTTTATCAATGATCTTATTCGCGACCGAAGGATTTTCTTCGAAATAAGCGGCAAGGGAATCCAGGCTGGCTGAAGCGACTAAGCCTTCGACTTCGGAATTGCCCAATTTGGTTTTTGTCTGGCCTTCGAACTGCGGGTTGGGGACCTTGACGCTGACGACGACAGTCAACCCCTCCCGCACATCATCCCCTGTTATAGCGATATCGTCCTTGATCAGGTTTTTGCTTTTCGCGTATTGGTTAATCGCGCGGGTGAGGGCGGACTTAAACCCGGATAAGTGGGTTCCTCCTTCGATGGTATTAATGTTATTGGCGAAGGAAAAGATCGTCTCCGCGTATCCGTCATTGTATTGCAGTGCCAGCTCGAGGATGATGTCGTCCTGGGTTTTTTGAAAATAGACGACCTTGCTGTGCAAGGGGTTCTTATTTTTATTTAAATACTCTACGAACGAAACTATTCCGCCGGCGAATTCGAATACGGCTTCCTTATCCGTACGGTCGTCTGTGAGTTTTATCTTTAATCCTTTATTTAAAAAGGCCAGCTCTCTTAAACGTTGGGACAATATGTCATAGGAGAAATCCACCTTGTTGAAAATAGTTTTATCCGGCTTAAAGGTGATTTTTGTCCCGGTGGAGTTGCTCTTCCCGATAACGGTCAATTTTGAAACTGTTTTCCCCCGCTCATAACGCTGGTGGTAAACCTTGCCGTCTCTTTTTATCTCCGCCTCAAGCCAGTCGGAAAGGGCGTTTACGCAGCTAACCCCCACCCCATGAAGGCCTCCGGAAACTTTATACACCCGGTGGTCGAACTTACCCCCCGCGTGCAGTGTGGTCAGCGCCACTTCCACAGCGGGTTTTTTCTCTGTTTTGTGCATATCCACCGGGATGCCCCTGCCGTTATCTAACACGCTGACGCTGTTATCGGCGTGGACTTCCACTTCGATGGTATCGCAGTATCCGCCCAGGCTTTCATCAACGCTGTTATCCACCACCTCGTAAACCAAATGGTGTAAACCGCGCACTGAGGTATCCCCTATATACATGGCGGGCCTGCGCCTGACAGCTTCCGTGCCTTCCAGGACCTGGATGGTAGTGGCGTCGTATTTCTTGCTATCCTTGACCGGGCCTTGCGCCTCTGTAATTTCGGCCGGTTTCTCCTGCTTTATTTTTTTCGTTTTTGAAGCCGTTTTCTTCATTCAATTTCTCCCATATAAAAACGCAGGTCTTTAATACCCTGCAGTTTACCGCCTAACTTGGCCATTATCTTAGGTTTTTGTAAATTAAGCTGATAAAGCCAGCCGGTGGAATCAACGGCGACCCCCAGAACACCCTTGCGTAAATAGCGGAATTTAACGTGGCTTAACTCCTTCTTCGATAATATCCTTTTCAAGATGGATTCGGGGTCGTCTTTTGAAACCTTTTTCTCGTTTATCCCTTTAATAACATCCGCGACTATATCTTTTATTATTTCCATCGGTATGCGCTTTATTAATTTAAGCGCATGGGCAGCACGATATAAACATACCCGTTAATGCGGATCACCCCGGGTTTCTCCGCGTCAGTAAGTTCGAAAGCCACCCTCTCTTCGCACAAATTTTTAAGGACATCCATTAAGTAGCTCGGGTTAAAACCCGCTACGATCTCCTTGCCCTGATACTCAATGGGCACTTCCTCCCTCGACTCCCCGACATCCGGCGTACTCTTGGAAACCACCATCTTGTTTTTAAATACCTCCAGTTTTACCGCCTGATAATCGGGGGTAGAAAGCAAGGCTGCCCTTTTTACCGCTAATAGGAATTGTTCCCTCCCGACACCGATCTTATTTTCCGCCGCGGGCGGGATTACCTGTTGGTAGTCGGGGAACTCGCCTTCGATCAAACGGGAAATGATTATGACATCGCCCAAGTCAAAAAGCGCCTGGTTATTCCCTAAAAGCATGGAGACCTCGCCCTCCTCCTGTAAGTTACGGCTTAACTCCTGGATTGTTTTAAGAGGAACAATGATCTGCAAATCCTTCTCCGTGTTTTTATTTAACTTCCTCTGTATAACAGCCAGCCGCTTGCCGTCAGTGGCTACCAGAGTAATATTATCCCGGCTGATCTTAAATAATATACCGTTCAGAATATACCTGGTTTCATCAATAGACACCGCAAAAGACGTAAGGGCAAGCATCTCCTTAAGAACGGCTTGCTCTATCTTTAATACGCCGCCCTCCTTGAATTCGGGTAATTTTGGGAAATCCTCAAAAGGCAGCCCCATTATCTTAAACTGGCATGATTTTGTCTCAATAATAACCAAGTTGTTCTTCTTGGTGTTAATGTTTAACTTATCATCGGGGAGCTCTTTAATAATATCCCCGAACCTTTTCGCGGGAATAGTAATCATTCCTGGTTCCTGGATATCCACAGGAATTACACAGCTTATCCCTACATCCAGATCCGTAGCGGTTAACCTTATTTTATCCTTTTCCGCTTCCACCAATATATTGGATAATATGGGTAAGGCGGACCTGACTGAGATCACATTTTGAACTTTCTGTATTCCGGCGATTAATTTATCCTTGCTAATTTCCACTTTCATTTGGATAGCCCTCGCGTTAAATAACCCCTTAGTTTAGGTTCTATTATTATTTAATAGTTAAATAAATATAATCTTAATAGTAGTAAAGAGTTTCATCCTTGTTAAGATCAGGTTAACCCCATATAGAATCTTGGATTATGATAACCGCGCCGCTTTAATAACCTTATGATAACCTGGTAATTTATTGTTGAATAACCTGGATAATCCTTTCTACCTTGTTTTTTAAAAAACTATCAGTGTTGATGTCCCCTTTGATCTTATTGAACGAATGCAATACGGTAGTGTGGTCTTTACCCCCAAAATAATTGCCTATTTCAGGAAGCGACAGGTCTGTTAACTCCCTGCTTAAATACATTGCCACTTGCCTCGGGACGACTATGTTCTTATTGCGCCGCTTCATTTTTAGCTCTTGTAACGATACGGCAAATTCTTCGGCAACACAACGCTGGATGAAATCGACAGTGATCAACTTCTTAGCCTCTTTTAACAGATCCCTTAACACGCCTTTTGCTAATTCCAGGGTAATGGGTTTTTCCTCCAATAGGGCGTAGGCGATGATGCGTATCAGGGCGCCTTCTAATTCCCGGACGTTGGTTTTGATCAGCTGGGCGATGAAGAAGATAACATCATCGGGAACCGAAATGGGCTCTCTCTCTATTTTCTTCTTTAAAATGGCCACGCGCGTTTCCAGGTCTGGCGGCTGGATATCCGTGGTCAGCCCCCACCCAAAACGCGAAACCAGCCTGTCCTGCAGGTTGGATATTTCTTTCGGCGGCCGGTCGGAAGATATTATGATCTGTTTGTGGGCATCGTATAATGCATTAAAAGTGTGGAAGAATTCTTCCTGGGTGGATTCTTTCCCGGCGATGAAATGTATGTCGTCGATGACCAGCATGTCGGCGTTACGGTATTTTTGCCTGAAGGCCGGAGTAGAATGATGTTGTATCGCGTCGATCAATTCATTGGTGAATTTCTCCGAGCTCATGTAGCACATTTTTAAATTTCCCCCAAGCTTTTCTTTGGTGCGGTGGCATATTGCCTGCATTAAATGCGTTTTGCCCAGGCCGACCCCCCCGTAAATGAATAGGGGATTATAGGCCTTCGCGGGAGAATCGGCCACGGCCAAAGAATAGGCGTGCGCGTGACGGTTAGACGAGCCGACCACGAAATTCTCGAATGTGTAGCGCGGGTTAAGGGCGAAGGATTCCCGGAGGTCTTTTGTTTTTCCGGGTGACTGGCGTATCCCGGTTTCAGCGGCCTGGGCCGCGGCTTGCGGATTAACCTCAAAAGCGACTTGTACTCCTTCCTTCAGGCATGAGGCGGCCTCTTCTTCTATGATCCGCTTATAATGCTGCTCTACCCAGTCCCTAAAAAATTTATCCGGCGCCTGCAAGGTAAGCCCCTCTTTGTTATCCTCTTGCGGCCTTAATTGAAGGGGATTGATCCAGGTTTCAAAGGCGGATTTGCCCAGCTTGTCCCGTAAATGCTCTTTTATTTGATCCCAGGCTTTAAACATATTCACAGCTTATTAACACCTTGAATAAATCTGTGCAAACATTATAACAAAAACGCCTCTACCACACAAGAAAAAAGGCAGCAGGTAAAAAGTGCGCCCATTATACAGCATTCCTTATGCCAGTCAATAAAAATATTATTGACCCCCTTTAAAATTATGGTATACTGATGCAAATCCAACTGGTTATGTGTTGACTTTAAACCCAGGTATGGTATACTTTTTTCTTTAAAAGAAAGTGACAACAAGGAGAAATAAGGACCATGAAGAAACATCTAAAAACGCCCACCAATATAGTAGGTAAACGCAAGCATGGCTTCCGTCGCAGAATGGCCACAAAAGCCGGAAGAAGGGTTTTAAAGCGCAGGCGCCAGGCGGGAAGGAAGCGCATCTCTCTCTAATGTTGGCAAGATCGGCTTGTAAGCTTATAGAAATATACCAAACATATATCCGGATAGCGCTGCCTCACTCATGCCGCTTCGCCCCCACCTGTTCAGAATACACAAAAGAGGCTATTTCAAGATACGGTTTCTTCCGGGGGACCTTTAAAGGGGTAAGAAGGCTCTTACGGTGCCAACCATTTTCGCGGAAATTCGGTTATGATCCTGTAAATTAAATATGGAAACGGAAAAGCGTTTATTTTTAGCCATCGCGTTAGCCTTAGTTGTCTTGTTGAGCTGGTCAACGTTCGCTTCTAAGCGTTATCCCATTGAAAATAAACAAGTTACGACTAGCACGGCCAGCGTAAAACCATTTTCAAGGGTTCAGCCTTTACCCCAAATCCCAGAATCTACCGACGATACCGAAACTAATTTCCCGCATGAAAAGTATGATATTGTTTTCAGTGAATCGCGGGCAGCGGTTAAATCCATAAATTTTAAAAGTTATCAAAACTACGTCTTTCCTTTGAAGTCCGGTTTTCAATTAAACCAGCCTGGTTTAAATTTCAAGACGAAAGAAATTGATCGAAAAAACGCCATATTCGCGCATACAGATGCCGCTAAAGAGATCATCAAGAAATTTGATTTTTCCAAGTCTAATTATACCATAGGGTTAGAGATTACAGTCAAAAATTTCTCCACAAACACGCTGAAGATGGCTCTCCCCGTGATCCTGGGAGAATTGAGCTCGGCGGGAGGGCATGAAGAAGCCAGGCTTAGGGACGTAACTTTTGCCGGCAGAGACAAGATAACGCATTTAAATTTACGCAAAGAAGCGGAGCAGGAGGAGATTAAATTCGTAGCTTTACGAGATAGGTACTTTTGCGCTATCCTCTCTCCTATTGCATCGACTTACAATGGTTATCTAAGCAAAAAAAGCGCCCAGGATTATGAGATTGGCGTATTAGGACCAGAATTCGAAGTATTGCCCGGCGAAGAAAAGATTTTTAACTTCGATATATATTTAGGGCCGCAAGAATTACGCCAGATCTCAAACATTAATCCGGATTGGACAGCGGTAATGTATTACGGGACCTTTGATTTTATCGCCCACCTGCTCTTACAGTTATTGTATTTTATTTTTGGTTTGCTCAGAAATTGGGGCTTGACCATCGTAGTTATCAGCGTTATAATTTATTTTATCCTTTTTCCACTATCTTTAAAACAGATGCATTCCATGAAACAGATGCAGGTTCTGCAGCCGCGTATTGAAGAGCTAAGAAAGGCTTATAAGAATAATCCCCAGAAGCTTAACGCGGAGATAATGCAATTATACAAGACCTATAAAGTCAACCCCTTTAGCGGCTGCCTGCCTTTAATTTTGCAGATACCCATCTTCTTTGCTTTATATCAGGTACTTATCCGTTCAGTAGCCCTCAAGGGGGCGAGTTTCCTTTGGATAAAGGATTTATCCGCTCCTGACCGGTTATTTTTACTTCCTTTTTCTCTGCCGGTTCTGGGGAATGAGATCAATTTATTGCCTATTTTGATGACCATAGGGATGTTTGTTCAGCAGAAATTTTCCATGGCTACTGCAACCTCTGGTTCCGCGGAGCAACAGAAATTGATGTTGATCTTGATGCCTCTCATGTTCGGCTTCATTTTTTATCATATGCCATCGGGTTTAGTTTTATATTGGTTTACGAATAGCACGCTTATGCTCGTATATCAGTTGAAAATAAACCGACAAAAATAAACTGCTCACCATAATGCAAAAATACAATATTGAAATAGAGGCTAATACAGTCGAGGAAGCGGTAAAGCTGGCTTTAAAAGAGCTGAAGGTTCCCCGCTCGAAAGTTAAGATTGAAGTTCTTTCTGATGGAGAAAAAGGGCTTTTTGGCATGCCTGGCGCAAAACCAGCAAAGATCAGAGTGAGCGCGATTAAAGAACCTCGTTCCGCGGGGAACAATTCGTAACTCATTGCAAATAAATGGGTAAGATAATTAGCATCTGTAATCAAAAGGGCGGCACCGGAAAAACTACCACGGCTATTAACCTTGCAGCGTATCTTTCTTTGGCAGGAAAGAAAGTTTTGCTTATGGACCTCGACCCCCAGGCAAATGCCACGAGTGGTTTAGGTATAAATAAGCATAATATAAAAAAAAGTACCTACCATATCCTACTTGAAGAATTGGACATTAAAGAAGCACTGCAAAAAACAGAATTGGACAATCTTTGGCTTGCTCCTTCAAATTTGGATTTAACCGGCGCAGAAGTTGAGCTTGTAGGAACCCTTGGACGGGAATATAGATTAAAAAAGTCTTTAGAAAGAGAGCGGGAGAATTTTGATTTTGTGCTCGTTGATTCTCCACCTTCTTTGGGACTTTTAACCATAAACGCTTTATGTGCCGCTGACTCGATCATTATTCCTGTTCAGTGCGAATATTACGCCCTGGAGGGATTAACTCAATTGTCCAATACTATTAAACTGGTAAGGGACAATTTAAACCCTAATCTGGGTATCGAGGGAGTAATTTTGACCATGGCGGACTTCCGCACCAATTTAACTAAAGAAGTAATCCAGGAGGCAAGGGCGCATTTTAAAGAGAAAGTTTACAATACGGTGATACCGAGGAATATTCGTTTAACAGAAGCCCCGAGTTTCGGTAAGCCGGTGGTTTTATATGACAAGGAATCGATAGGGGCGCAAAAATACGAGCAATTATGTAAAGAAGTCTTGGGTATTCCCATACCCTTAGAGGGAGAAGCTTAAATGGAAAGAAAAGCCTTGGGAAAGGGGATTAGCGCACTAATACCGAATAAAGAACCGGAGGGCGAAAGGCAAGGGGAGGTGTTTTATCTCCAGTTGGATAAGATCAAACCCAGCCCTTTTCAACCTCGCGCGATTTTCGACACCCAAAGCCTGGATGAACTGGCGCAGTCAATTAAGGAGAAAGGCGTTATTCAGCCGGTTATCGTTAGGCGTAATGGAGATTACTATGAATTAATCGCCGGGGAAAGAAGGTTCCGCGCTGCCAGCTCTTTGAATTTAAAAGAGATACCTGTTATCGTCAAGGACGTCAATGATTTGGATTCTTTGGAAATAGCGTTGATCGAGAACATTCAGCGGGAATCGCTGAATCCCATTGAGGAGGCCCGCGCTTATCAATTTCTTATTGATAAGTTCTCGGTGACTCATGAAAAGATCAGCGAAGTTCTAGGCAAAGCCCGGGCGTCTATCACCAATACATTGAGGCTATTGGACCTGCCTGTCGAGATCCAGGACGAGATCAAGAAAGGACGCATTCCTTTTGCGCACGGCCGGGCCTTATTGGAGGTTGAAGACCTGCAACAGCAGCGCCGGATGGCCGCAGAGATCATTGCCAAGAGCATGTCACTTAGGGAATTGGAGAATTTGATCAAGAGTCAGAGGAGAAAAGCTCCCAGGCATAAGGCCGGCCTTGGCGCGCATGACACTTACATATTGGTCCTCGAAGAACAACTGCAACATATTCTAGGGACAAAGGTAAGGATCAGCAGGAAGAAAAAAAGGGGGCATATCTTGATCGAGTTTTTTTCACACGAGGAATTGGAGAGGATCATTAAAAAGCTGAAGGGGGCTTAATGGCAAACCAGGCAACTCTGATACTTATAAAACCGGATGGGTTGAAAAAATCTCTAACCGGAAATATCTTAACCCGGCTCTCTGAAACTAAGCTGGAAATTGTGGCCGCTAAAATTGCCACCGTATCCAGGGAGCTGGCCGAAGAGCACTACCGGCACCTGAAAGACAAGCCTTTTTTCAGCGATCTTATAAAATATCTCCGTGGAGAGTTGCATAACCGCCGTAAAGTCATGGCGCTGGTTTATTGGGGGGAAGACGCCATCAAAAAATGCAGGCAGCTGGCCGGAAGCACTAACCCTGAAGAGGCGGAATCCACAAGTATCCGCGGTTCGTACGGCAGGATTACCACTTCCGGGGTTTACGAGAATGTAATCCACGTTTCTTCTGAAGATAAGGAAGCGGAAAGGGAGATCAAGCTTTGGTTCCATCCGGATGAAATAATAGTGAATTTATACCCTACTAAAGAAGCGGTGGAGAAAGAAAAAAAAATAAAGGTTTGGGCCTAAAATGAACAGCATGACCGGTTTTGCCAGTAAGGAATTGGCCGCGAGGCCTTTCGGAAAGATTTTCCTGGAAATTCGCAGCACCAACCACAAATTTTTGGAAGTGGTTTTCCATCTGCCCGTCGGCCTTTTGGCTTTAGAGGATAAGATAAAAAAGGAGATAGAGGGGAAGTTCAAGAGGGGCAGGATCGTATGCGTGATGAACATACAGGCCAGCCGGTCTAACAAAATCTTCATCGATAAGCCTCTTCTAAGGCATTATGTTTCCGCGTTGCGCGCCATAAGCAGGGAAAGCCGGTTAAATGAAGATATAAGCCTGAACACATTGGTTAATTTGCCGGGCGTGTTGTCTCTTGTGGAAGACAGGCGCAGGGAGAGCAAGCTTTGGCCTCATCTTAAAGACCTGCTCGACCGTACACTCGCTGACCTTTCGGCTATGCGCCGTAAGGAAGGAGAGGCGCTATGCGTTTATTTCAAAAAGGGCGCTAAGGGGCTTACGGAAGACTTGAATAGCGTGAAAGAAAAATTCAAAAAAATGGTCAAGGAGAAGCTGAAGGAGCTTGCTACTGCGGAAGAACGCTGCAGCTTTCTCAAGGATTCGGATATAACTGAGGAAGTCGAGCGTTTAAGTTTCCACATCAAGAATTTCAAAGACAAGCTCTCAAAGGCAGGGGCGATAGGGAAGGAGCTGGATTTTATCGCGCAGGAGATGCAGCGCGAGGCAAATACCATGGGCGCTAAATCCGTGGATGTGTCGATATCCGCCAAGGTCGTACAGATAAAAAGCCAGGTGGAAAAAATCAGGGAGCAATTGCAGAATATAGAGTGAAGCCAAGACACAAGTCACAAGTCACAAGTCACAAGGCGAATGGGATAATATTCATAATTTGCGGGCCTTCGGGTTCGGGTAAGACGACGCTGGCAAGGAACCTGCTGGCCGATAAAAGCTTGAAAGGCAAATTAAACCGGCCCATCTCCCTGACCACACGGCCGAAAAGGTCCGGAGAGAAAGATAAAAAAGATTATTTTTTCGTCAGCGAAGAGCGGTTTAATGAGCAGAAAAAAAGAAAAAAGATCCTCGAGTGGACCAAATACCTCGGCTATTATTACGCCACGCCAAGGGATTTTATCGAGGGGCGGCTGGAAAAAGGAAAGAACATTATCCTTTGCCTGGACCTGAAGGGCGCCGCCACAATAAAGCGGCTTTACCCAAAAAATACGGTAATATTTTTTGTTATGCCGCCGTCGATAGATGCGCTTTTACACCGGATCACGAACAGGTGCAATAAGACCCGGGAGAAAGAAATAAGACAGCGCCTGGAGCTGGCGCGCAGGGAGCTTAGGGTCTGCCGCAGGTATGATTATTGCATAGTGAATAAAGACCTGGAAAAAGCGACGGAAAAGTTAAGGGGTATTATATTAAAAAAGATCGGAGAAAAAGATGCCATACGTAGCGCTGGAAAAACTGCTGGATAAAAGCGACTTCTCTATTTTTAAATTGGTCATCCTGGCCTCAAAAAGGTCGCTGGAGATCGCTGAGGGCCAGCCAAAGCTGGTAAATGTGGACCCTTCGTTTAAGCCGTCAACGGCGGCTCTTTATGAGATCGCCGAAGGCAAAATACGCTATAAGAAGCCAAAATCTGAAAAATAATCATGGTTAGAGGGAAAAACATCGTCTTGGGAGTGACCGGGAGCGTGGCAATATATAAGGCATGCGATATTGTCCGGCGTTTGCAAGACCGCGGTTTTCAGGTAACGGTGGTCATGACGCGTGAAGCGGCGGAATTTATTAAACCCGCGCTTTTTCGAAGCCTTACCGGGAATAACGTTTTCTGCGGCCTTTTTGACACCCCCGAGGCCTGGGAGATAGAGCACGTTTCTCTTGCCGAAAAAGCGGACCTGCTTCTGGTCGCTCCGGCAACCGCTAATATAATAGCCAAGATCTCCTCGGGGATCTGCGACGACCTTTTGAGTTGCGTTGCCTGCGCCACCAAGGCGCCTGTCTTGATCTGTCCGGCGATGAATAAGAATATGTTCAAGAACCGCATTACGCAGGATAACATAAAGAAATTAAAGTCATTGGGATATAAGTTCGTGGAGCCGCGTGAGGGTAGGCTTGCCTGCGGCAGCGTCGGGATAGGCTGCTTGGCAGATGTAGAAAATATAGTAGAGGAAGCGAAAAAAATTTTAAGCTGACTTTGGCGCGGTAGCCAAGTGGCAAGGCGACTGTCTGCAAAACAGTTATACAGCGGTTCGAATCCGCTCCGCGCCTCCAAATTTCGATGCCGCAAAAAAGAAAAAAATTAAATATTGAGGGAACAAACCTTTGGTATTTGGTGGGGTTGATTACAAGTGACGGAAATCTTTCAAAAGACGGAAGGCATGTCGACATAACAGCGAAAGATAGATATTTTTTACGGACCATAACAGCGAAGCTCGGATTGGCGAATAAAATCGGTATAAAGAATAAGGACACCTACAAAGAGGCGCACAGACTTCAAATCTCGAATAAAAATTTCTACGATTTTCTTTTGTCAATCGGCCTTAGACAAAATAAATCGTTGATTTTAGGCGCGTTACATGTTCCGAATCGATATTTTATGGATTTTTTAAGAGGGGTAATCGATGGCGACGGATGTATCCGCAACTGGATACATCCAACCAATAGAAGGGAACAATGGAGCCTGAGGATATATTCTGGCTCGGAGAAGTTTATCAGCTGGCTAAGTGACGAAATAGCAGGATTATTAGAGGTTTTTGGCAAGATTTATAACAGCAGAGAAAATTTATGGGTATTAAAGTACGGCAAAATGGCCGCGAGAGAAATAATCAGAAGGTGTTATTATAAAAATTGTTTTGGCTTAAAAAGAAAGATAAAATTAGCTCGGGATTGCTGCAGATCGTATTCGGGTTGGACTCAAAGCAAAACGGTTGTTGATTGTTATCGCCGGGATGGCGAAACTGGCAAACGCACGGGACTTAAAATCCCGCGGCCGCAAGGCCTTGTGGGTTCAATTCCCTCTCCCGGCACTTTTTGGGCTCATAGCTCAGTTGGTTAGAGCGTTGCGTTGACATCGCAAAGGTCTGAGGTCCGAATCCTCATGGGCCCATTTTAGCCGCAAAACACATGGATATAGATATTCTTAGGCATTCCTGCTCGCATATTATGGCTGAGGCGGTCAAGGAGCTCTGGCCCGAGACCAAGTTAGGCATAGGGCCGTCCATCGAAGACGGGTTCTATTACGATTTCGACAAAAAAGAGCCACTTACCGACGAAGATTTGGCGGAGATCGAAAAAAAGATGAGCCAGATCATCGCTAAAGACGAGCCATTTACCCGGGAAGAACTCCCTAAAGATAAGGCGCTTAAGCTATTCGAGGGCTTGAGAGAGGATTACAAAGTGAGCCTTATCCGTGAGATTGCCGATGCGAACGTATCGGTGTACAGGACGGGCAAGGGTTTTACGGATCTGTGCCGCGGCCCGCATATCGAATCGACCGGGAAGATCAAGGCCTTCAAATTGCTGTCTGTTGCCGGGGCGTATTGGCATGGGATCGAAACCAATCCCATGCTGCAAAGGATTTACGGCACCTGCTTTGAAACAAAAAAAGAATTAGAAGAATACTTAAGGAATTTAGAAGAAGCGAAACTGCGCGACCACAGAAAATTGGGTCCGCAGCTGGAATACTTCGATATATATCATGAAGAGGCGGGGGCCGGGCTGGTTTTTTATCATCCCAAAGGCGCCCTGCTCAGGAAAATAATAGAGGATTACGAAAAAGAGGAGCACCTGAAGCGCGGTTACGAGATCGTCATTACCCCGCATATAATGCAGGCGGAGCTTTGGAAAATATCCGGCCACTACGATTATTACCGCGAGAATATGTACACTTTGAAGATAGAAGACAGGGAGTTTGTGCTCAAGCCGATGAATTGCCCCGGCCACATCCTGATCTATAAATCCAAGACCAGGAGCTATAAGGAACTGCCTGTCAGGCTGTATGAACTTGGAACGGTTTATCGCCACGAAAAGGCCGGCGTCTTACACGGATTGCTGCGGGTGCGCGGCTTTACCCAGGATGACGCGCACATATTTTGCCTGCCGGAACAGGCAAAGCAAGAAATAAAATCGATTATTGACTTTGTTTTTGATACAATGAAGGTGTTCGGGTTTAGCGATGTAGGCATAGAATTAAGTACGCGCCCGGAAAAATATATTGGCAGCGATGAAGACTGGCGGATGGCTACCGCCGCCCTTGAGGAATCTTTGAAAGAGAAGGGGCTATCTTACGAGGTAAATCCCGGGGAAGGGGCGTTCTATGGCCCCAAGATCGACATAAAACTGAAGGATGCCTTAAGGCGCAGCTGGCAGTGCGCCACCATTCAGTGCGATTTCGCGCTCCCGAAGAGATTTGGCCTTTCGTATATCGACCAGGAAGGCAAAGAGCGGCAGCCGATCATGCTCCACCGCGTTTTATTGGGAAGCCTTGAGCGCTTTATGGGCGCCTTGATAGAGCAATATAAAGGCGCGCTGCCTGTTTGGCTGGCTCCCCAGCAGGCATTGATAATTCCCATAAAGGATTCGGTGCACGAATACGCGCAGAAAGCAAGGTCTTCTTTGATGGATAAATTCATACGCGCCGATGTTGACAGCCGCAACGAGACGTTGAATAAAAGGATACGGCAGGCAGAGATAAACAAGGTACCTTACCTGCTGATAGTCGGCGAACGCGAGGCTGAACAGCAGACGGTTTCCGTAAGAAAAAGAGGGTCGGGGGATCTCGGTGCAATGACTATAGATGAATTCACAAAAACCATAGTGCAGGATATAAAAGACAAAAAATAAGAAGGGGGTGGTTGCTATAAAAAAATATATCCGCATAAATGAGAAGATACGCGTACCTCAAGTGCGCCTGGTAGGGCCGGATGGTAACCAGTTGGGCGTGGTACCGATACAAAACGCCATTGACATAGCCAACCAGCACGAATTGGACCTGGTTGAAGTCGCGCCCCAGGCGAGCCCTCCGGTATGCCGGATCATCGATTTCAGCAAGTTCAAATATGACCAGGAGAAGAAGGAGCGGGAAGCCAAAAAACACCAGAGGCAATCCCGCCTTAAAGAGATACGCCTTAAACCGAATATAGATGATCATGATTACGAGATCAAGGTGAAGCACGCGCTTGAATTTTTGAAAAAGAAAGACAAGGTCAAGGTGAGCCTGTTTTTTAGGGGCAGGCAGATGGAGCATTTGGACATAGGCAGGAAGATCCTGGATAAATTCATCACGGATGTGCGAAATGAAGGACAGGTGGAAAAAGAGCCCGTCCTGGAAGGCAGGATAATATCGTTTATGGTCGCGCCGAAATAATAATATAGGAGTAAATTCATGCCAAAATTAAAAACCAAAAAAGGTTTGGTCAAAAGGGTAAAACTGACAAAAAAAGGAAAAGTAAAATATCCGGCTTGCGGCAAGAGCCACCTTTTATCCAGCAAGAACAGTAAAAGGCTGCGCAGGCTTAGGAGGCGCAGGATCGTCGCCGGAAAGAAGGACATAAAATACATAAAAAGAATGCTGCCGTATGGATAAACGGTAAGCAAGCGATAAGGAGCGATTGTTATGGCAAAGATCAAGCATAGTGTGGCAACGCGCAGAAGAAAAAAGAGGACATTAAAAAAGGCCAAGGGTTTCTGGGGGGACAGGAGCAAGCAATACCGCCAGGCCCGCCGGGCGCTGATGCACGCCCTGGTATACTCTTACCGCGACCGGAAGGTAAAAAAGAGAGAATTCAGGCGCTTGTGGATCGCGCGCATAAATGCAGCCTGCCGCCAGGCCGGTATAACTTACAGCGCGTTCATGAACGGGCTCAAAAAGGCGAAGGTTGGCCTGGATAGAAAAGTCCTGGCGGATCTGGCCGTGAAAGATACGCATGCCTTTAAAAAACTGATTGAAATAGCCAAACAATAAGCGGGGCGCCTCTATGTATGTAATAATAGTCGGCTGCGGCAGGGTGGGTTCAGAACTGGCCAAGCTTTTATCCGCAGAAGGACATAACGTAGTCATCATAGACAAGAATCCGGCTTCCTTTGAAAGATTAGGAGGAGCGTTTAACGGAATAACCGTTATCGGCAATGGTTTTTCTTTGAATCTGCTGAGGCAGGCCGGTATAGAAAAGGCAGACGCCTTTTGCGCCGTTACGAACGGGGACAACACCAATTTAGTCTCGGCGCAAGCGGCGAAAAAGATATTCAATGTACCCAAGGTCATCGCGCGCGTGTATGACCCGCAAAGGGCGCACATATATAAAGCGCTGGGCTTGGATATTATCAGCGGGACGATACTCTTTGCGGCCATGCTCAGGGATAAGATCATTGAAAGCCGCTTCTCCAGTTATCTGATCGAAACGAAGGACCTCGGGGTCCTCGAAATAGAAGTAAAAGGTGATTTGGCCGGCAAGGCGATAAAGGATATAAATATCCCGGGAGAATTTCTGGTGGTAGCCATAAGAAGGCCCCGGGAAATAATCCTGCCTCAGTCAGAGACTCTCGTAAAAGAAAAAGACATTTTAATGGGCGCGGTAAAAGTAGAGAGCCTCAAGAAGATAAAGCAGAAATTTAATTTATAAAGCGAGGAGAGAATGTACATCGTGATCGTGGGCGCTGGGAAAGTCGGCTATTTCCTGTCAAAGAGGCTGTGCCTGAATAAGCACACGGTCAGCGTCATAGAAAAAGACAAGCAGTTGTGCGAAGAGATAGCCAAAGAACTCGATGTTATGGTGATCAATGGCGACGGATGCGACCCAAAGATACTGGAAGAGGCCGGCATAGTTAGGGCGGATGTCATCGCGGCGGTTACCGGAGACGACGAAGACAACCTGATCATCTGCCAGCTGGCCAAAGAGATATTTAAGATCAAGCGCGCTGTCGGCAGGGTCAATGATCCTGATAACGAACATACCTTTGCCGAATTGGGGGTTGACGTTCCGGTCGATTCCACAAAAATAATCTCCAAGATCATAGAAGAGGAGGTTTCTTTCTCTGATTTCGTGAACTTGATGAGCTTTAAACGCGGAAAACTCGCTATCGTGCGCATCGATCTGCCAACGGATTCTCCGATTATAAACAAACAGATTCAGGAAGTCCAACTCCCCGCGGATTCGGTATTGGTTTCTATCGTCAGAGGCGAAGAAGTGATCGTTCCCAAAGGCAACACTGTCTTAAAAGCGGGAGACGATATTATAGCCTTGACGATAGTAGGCAACGAACAGCTGCTTCTGAATTTATTTGTAGGCAAATTATGAGGATCAAATCCCTCCTGAATCCCGGATTAGGCATTGGAGTTGAGATTTTGTACTCCGCGTGCATAATTCTGGCAGCATTTTTGATCTGTCTAATTATATCTTTTAAATAAGGATATGATCTTAAGACCCCGCCTGGAAGACGTTAAAGCAATCGGTTATTACTTAGGAAGGATCATCCTGGCTTTAGGCCTTGCCATGCTGGTGCCCATTATTATCGGGATGTCGGCAGGAGAAATAAATCCGATATTTGACTTTCTGATCGGAGCGGAGATCTCCCTGGTCTTTGGTTTGATCTTGATCAAGCTCTGTTTTGTAGAAAAAGACCTAAGCTGGATGCAGGGTATGATCGTGGTCAGCCTGTCATGGCTGGTCGCGATGCTATTGGGCGCTATACCGTTATATCTAAGCGGCCACTGGAAGTCTTATCTGGACGCCTGCTTCGATTCCATGTCGGGATTTGCCACTACCGGGTTAGTTTTGGCCCAAGATCTGGACCACCTTTCCTATGCGCATAATTTCTGGCGCCATCTGATCATGTTTCTGGGAGGCCAGGGTATCGTGATCGTTGCTATATCTTTTTTTGTCAGGGGTGCCTCCGGCGCGTTCAGAATGTATGTAGGAGAAGCGCGGGATGAAAGGATATTGCCAAACGTGATCAGTACCTCCCGTTTTATATGGCTGGTGAGCGCTGTCTATTTTGTTTTAGGCACTCTTTCTTTGAGCATTGTGGCCATGCTCAACGGGATCAAGCCTTTTAACGCCCTTTTTCACGGCGCCTGCATTTTTATGACGGCATTTGATACGGGGGGATTTTCTCCGCAATCTCAGAGCATCCTTTATTATCACAGCCTGCCTTTTGAAATTGTAACGATCGTAATAATGATTTTAGGCGCCCTAAACTTTAGGCTGCATTATCACCTTTGGGCCGGCAACCGCCGTGAAATTTTCAAGAATATTGAGACAAGGACATTCTTTGCCACGGTCCTGATCATTTTCGGCGTGGTGGCATTCGGACTAATGCAGGTCGGCAGCTACCCTAAAGCGGCACTCTTATTCCGCAAAGGGTTTTATCAACTTATTTCAGGCCACTCCGGTACAGGGTTTATGACTATTTACGCCGCCCAGTTCGCGAATGAATGGAGCCAGATCGCGCTGGTTGGGATGATTTGCGCCATGGCTTTAGGCGGGGCAGTATGTTCAACCACCGGGGCTATTAAGATGCTGCGCATAGGTATCGTATTTAAAGCGCTAAAAGAGGATTTGAAAAGGATAATTATGCCGGAAAGGGCCGTAATAATCGAGAAATTTCACCACATAAAAGAGACGTTTGTGGAAGATAAAATCGCCAGGTCTGCCTTGTTGATAACACTGGCTTACTTAGGGCTATATTTTCTTGGAACGATCGTCGGTATGCTATTCGGCCATTCTTTCGCGAACGCGTTATTTGAATCAACTTCAGCGGCTGCCAATGTCGGTCTGTCCTGCGGGATAACCGGCGTAAATATGCCAGCGGCTTTAAAATTTACCTATATATTTCAAATGTGGGCCGGCCGTCTCGAATTTATGTCGGTTTTCGTTTTGATCGGATTCATTGTCGCGGCGATAAAAGGCAAAAAATGATGATGAGGTCACAAGTCACATGTCATACGTCACAAGTCAAAGTTAAGGGGCTTGTTTTATTCTTAACTTGTGTCTTGTGTCTTGCGACCGGTGACTTATTCGCCCAATCCATCTCCAGCTTAGAACTGATCAACAACGCCAAGCTTTATGAAGGCAAAGTGGTAACCTTTGAAGGTGAGGCGATCGGAGACGTTATGGCGCGCGGCGAATACGCCTGGCTGAATGTGAACGACGGCCAGAACGCGATAGGGATCTGGATGGGGAAGGAGTTAGCCGGGGAAGTTTCTTTTACCGGCAGTTATAAATCAAGAGGCGACTGGCTGGAAATAACCGGTATCTTCAATCGCGCCTGCCTTGAGCACGGAGGAGACCTGGATATTCACGCTCAAGCGATACGAAAAGTGAGGCCCGGTAGAGATGTTGTAGAAAAATTAAATACCGGTAAAAGGAATATGGTTTTTATTTTGTTAGGAGTATTGTGCGCGGTATGGATATTGAAGCGATTAAAACTCAAATAGAATCCGAAATACAAAGCATAAATTCGCCCCAGGGCCTGGAAGAATTCCGGGTAAAATATATGGGCAGAAAAGGTGTCCTTGCCCAGCTAACCGGAGTGATCCCTACCCTTCCCGTTCAAGAGCGCGCATCTTTCGGCCAGCAGGTTAACGCTTTAAAGGAAAAGATCCTTTTGATCATTAAAGAAAAACAGGGTTCTCTTTCCGGAGAGAAGCTTATGACACAGAAAGGCTCCGGGTGCGATATCACCATGCCCGGCATAGCGCGGGAGTTAGGCCGCCTGCATCCTATCAGTCAGGTTATGGATGAGATCTGCACAATATTCAGCCGTATGGGTTTTTCCATTGTGGAAGGCCCGGAGATAGAAACCGAATTTAATAATTTTACGGGCTTGAATATCCCGTTGGACCACCCTTCGCGCGACGCTTTTGACACCTTTTACTTAAAGTCAAACTCCAAGCTGCTCCTGCGCAGCCATACTTCACCTGTCCAGATACGGGTAATGAAGTCGGAAAAGCCTCCTTTAGCGGCTGTCGTCCCGGGCAAGGTGTATAGGCCAGACGCGACCGATGCCAGCCACTCTTTTATGTTCCATCAGGTAGAAGGGTTTATGGTCGACGAGGAGATCACCTTTTCGGACTTGAAAGGAACACTCGGACTTTTTGCGAAAGCGGTCTTCGGCAAAGATATCAAAATGCGCTTTAGGCCGCATTTTTTCCCATTTACCGAACCTTCGGCGGAAGTGGATATCTCGTGTATCATCTGCAAAGGGAAAGGGTGTTCGGTTTGCGGCAGGAAGGGGTGGCTGGAAATTCTAGGCAGCGGGATGATACACCCGAATGTCTTTAAGCACGTAGGCTACGACACGAAGAAATATTCTGGCTTTGCTTTCGGCATGGGGATAGAAAGAATAGCCATGTTGAAATACGGGATAGACGACATCAGGCTATTTTTTGAAAACGACCTCAGGTTCTTAAAACAATTCTAATGAAAGTCACGTATAACTGGTTAAAGGATTTTGTGGATATTAAAGTCGCGCCTGGAGCTCTCGCGGACAAGCTTACCATGGCCGGGCTGGAGGTAACTTCCGTCGAAGAACGCGGAGGAGATTTTGTCTTTGAGATCGAAATCACCTCTAATAGGCCTGACTGGCTGAGCGTGGCCGGCGTGGCCAGAGAAGTAGCGGCAATTACGGGTAAGAAATTAATAGAAAAAAGTCACAAAGTCACAAAATCACAAAATCACAAAGCGGAAGTTAAAATCGAAATAGAGAATAAAAAGGACTGCCCGCTGTATACAGCTAAAATCATAAAGAACGTCAAGGTGGGAGTATCCCCGGAGTGGTTAAAGAAGAGGCTAGAGCTTGTCGGATGCCGCAGCGTGAATAATGTCGTGGATATCACTAATTATATCTTATTTGAAACCGGAGAGCCTTTGCATGCTTTTGACCTGGACAAGCTGCAAGGTAACGCCGTAATCGTGCGCAGGGCAAAACACGGAGAAAAAATAACTACTATCGACGCTCAAGAGAGGCCGCTTAATACGGGTATTCTGATCATAGCTGATGAGCGAAAGCCCATAGCTATCGCCGGAGTAATGGGAGGCAGGGAGACAGAGGTAACCGAAACCACAAGGAATATTCTCTTAGAGGCGGCTGTTTTTAATCCGGCTGTTGTGCGCAGGGGCCGCAGGAGCGCCGGGATTCAAAGCGAGTCCTCTTACAGATTTGAAAGAGGGGTGGACCTTGAGAAAGTCACCTGCGCTTCGTCAGAAGCGGCGGGTTTAATCCTGGGTCTGGCCGGAGGCGATCTTACCGGGGCAAGAACTGCGGGCTTAGCCAAATCAAAGAAGAGGACCGTGAAGTTAGATTTATTCTCGGTAAATAAGATCTTGGGCGCAAATATCAACGCCGCCAGGATGAAGTCGATTTTAAAGAGCCTGGGTTTTAAGACATCCGGGGCAAGAAATGTATTTACGGTAAAGGTCCCGCATTTTCGTTTTGATGTCAATTCCCCGGTTGACCTGGTTGAAGAAATAGCCAGGGTGCATGGTTATGAAAATATCGCCATGACCCTTCCTCGCGTAAAGCCAAAACCGCGCCTTGGCGAACAGCCCGATAAGGTTGCCCTGATCAAGGATATCTTGACAGGTTTGGGCCTGAACGAAGTAATTACTTACAGCCTGATGGACAAAAGCTTGCTGCGGGAATTCGGCATGTATGCTGGCGCGGAAGCTTTGGAAGTCCTTAACCCCCTAAGCGCTGAACAGGAGATCTTAAGGCCGGCCCTTATTCCGGGGGTCTCGGCATGTGTCGCCCGCAACCTCAACCAGAAGCAGGATTATGTGAATATCTTTGAAGTGGCCAAGGCGTTTGGGCTATCCGGGGGAGTTCCTTCCGAGGAGCTGCGCTTATGCATCGCCCTATGCGGGACAAAATCCATGCTCTTAGATCGCGGGGTGGTTAAAGACACCGCCGGATTTCTGCAATTGAAGGGGATAATTGAGACGGTCTTTGAGCGGCTTGGATTAAAGGCGCATGATTTCAGGCCGTCCGAAAGGCCTTCCGTAATAGACATACTTTTGGCCCAAGAAAAAATAGGCATGATGCAGAAACTGGATCAACCGGCGCTGGCCAGGATGGATATCAAGAATAAAGACTTGTTTGTTGCTGAGCTCTCCCTGGAAAGGCTCCTGTTTTATTATAAACCCGAGAAAAAATTTTCGCGCCTTCCGGCGTATCCGGGCATATCCCGGGATATCAGCCTTGTTATAAAAGAAGAAATAACCGCAGGCCAAATATTGGAGACTGTCAAAGAAGAAGGCAGTGTCCTTCTGAGGCAGGCCAGGATATCGGATTGTTATCAAGGCAAACAGATCCCCGCGGGTTTCAAGGGATTGACAATTTCCTGTCTTTATCGTTCTGACGAGCGGACATTAACAGAGGAAGAGATCGAGCCTTTGCATTCAGCGGTTTTTAAGCGCTTGTACGAGAAGTTCGGGGCCCAGATCAGATAACACTTGAATTTTTGCGGATATGTGTTATATTTTGATTGGAAAATCAAAGTGTTCTTTTAAATATCCCTGCAGTGCGCGTTGGATGCGAGATAATTGGTGAACCAACATTACGACAGAGGGAGCCTAGCTCTCCGGATGCCTTGGCATTGGGAGGAGGGCACCCACTTTTAACGAAACCGGTTCACACGCCATCTAGTCCAACGGCACAGGCGGGGATTTTTTTTAACTACTTTTAGCCTTTATGGACCTGTTTAAAGAAGAAGAGAAAGAGAAGGGCAAAGACCTTCCTCTGGCAGTGCGCATGCGCCCCCGGACACTGGATGAATTTATCGGCCAGGGGCACATCTTGGGTAAAGGCAAGCTTTTGCGCCGAGCGATAGAAGCGGACCGGATAAGCTCGCTCATATTGTATGGGCCGCCTGGCTGCGGCAAGACCTCTCTTGCCTGGTGTATCGCGAATATCACCCGGGCCAATTATTCGGCGATAAACGCCACTACTTCCAATGTCGAAGAATTAAGGAAGGTTATCGCCCAGGCAAAACATAAGAAGTCCGCTGCCGGAGAAAAAACCATACTCTTTATCGATGAAATACACCGTTTTAACAAAGCGCAGCAGGACGTCTTGATGCCGGACGTTGAAGAGGGCAACCCTGTATTGATCGGGGCAACTGTGCATAATCCGTTCTTCTCCTTATCCTCTCCGCTCCTGTCGCGTTCTCTTGTAATAGAGTTAAAAGGCCTCCAAGAGAACGAGATCTCCGCTATACTTTTATCCGCGTTAAAAGACAAGGAACGGGGCTTCGGCGGAACTAAAGTAAAAATGGATAAAAAGGCGCTGGCATTTTTATCTAAGACAAGCGAAGGGGATGCCCGCAGGGCGCTGAACGCGCTGGAAGTAGGAGTATTGACCACGCCCAAAAATAAGGAGGGCTTTATTGATTTTGATTTAGAGGCGGCTTCTGAGTCGATCCAGAAGAAGCCGGTGCTCTATGATAAGGATGAAGATGCCCATTACGATACCGCCTCCGCTTTTATAAAATCCATGCGCGGCTCTGACCCCGACGCCGCTTTATACTGGATGGCGAAGATGCTTTATGCCGGAGAAGACCCGCGTTTTATCGCGCGCAGGATCTGTATCGCCGCTTCGGAGGACGTGGGTAACGCCGACCCCTTGGCTGTCGTCCTGGCAAACGCCGCTTTGCAGATTTCTGAATTCGTGGGTATGCCGGAAGCCAGGATCGTCCTGGCTCAGGCGGCTATTTATGTGGCCTGCGCGCCGAAATCAAACGCAAGTTACCTGGCCATAGATAAGGCCATGGCTGATATGGGTAAAGATAAGGTTCAGGAAGTGCCGGACCATCTTAAGGATACCCATTATGCCGGCGCCGAAACGCTGGGCCGCGGCAAAGGTTACAAATACGCCCACGATTACGAAGGCCACTACGTAAAACAGAAATATACCCGAAAAACAGTCCGTTATTATGAACCGGCGGATATAGGGCATGAAGCAAAGATAAAACAGCGCCTTGAGAAATTGCGGGGAGCCTAAAAAAGCGATAGCTATTTTCCTTGAGCGCGCTTCCGAATTGTGATAGAATTTTCTTATGATTATAACAGAGCAAAAACCCTTTGTGGAGCTTATAGATAATCTAAAAGGATACACCCGGATCTTTCTCGTTGGCTGCGGCGAATGCGCCACTACTTGCAAGACCGGAGGAGAGGCTGAGCTTCTTAAGTTAAAAGGGCAGCTAGAGACCGAAGGGAAAACCGTTTTAGGCATGACTGTCCCCAAAGCGCCCTGCATAGCCAGCCAGATTAAGACCGAATTAGCTAAAAATATGAAATTTCTGCGTCAAGCGGAAGCGGTTTTGGTCTTAGCCTGCGGGCTGGGAGCGCAGTCAGTAAAGGATAATGACAGGCTGGGCCTTGTGATTTTACCCGGATGCAACACTTTATTTGGCGCGGTAGTGGATGCGCAGGGTAATTTCTGCGAAAAGTGCTCTTTATGCGCAGAATGTGTCCTGGATATAACCGGCGGTATCTGCCCGATCACGCTTTGCGCTAAAGGGTTGTTGAACGGTCCCTGCGGCGGGATGGATAAGGGCAAATGCGAAGTTGATAAAGAAAAGGACTGCGCCTGGGTCTTGATTTACAAAGAATTGGAGAAAAAAAATAAGCTTTCGGGCTTAAAGAAAGTACAGGCGCCAAGGGATTTCAAAAAGTCCCTGAAGCCGCGCAAATTAATCATGTCACAAGCCGCACACTGATATGGCCGGACTGCCCTATTCTGAAAAAGTAATGGACCACTTCATGCATCCGAGAAACGTCGGAGAAATTCCCGATGCCAGCGGGATAGGCACGGTCGGGAATCCGGTGTGCGGGGACATTATGAAGATGTTCATCAAGGTCGAAAACGAAGTGATCGTGGATGCAAAATTCAAGACATTCGGATGCGGCGCGGCGATAAGCACAAGCTCTATGGTTACCGAGATGGTCAAAGGAAAAACGGTCGAGGAAGCGCTGAAGATCTCCAATAAGGCTGTCGCCGAGGCTTTGGGAGGCCTGCCGCCGATTAAAATGCATTGTTCCGTCTTGGCGGAGGAAGCTTTAAGATCGGCCCTGGCCGATTATTACAAGAAAACAGGCCGCGATCCGAGCGCCTTTGAGCCCAAAGAGAAACCTCATGAGCACCACGAAGAGCATTAAGGCGGTTTGGGCCCTGCGACCCGTCGGATTGACAAAGAAGCAGATACGTTGTAAAATACTCGCGAGATTAAAAATACAGAAGGAGGAAGACCGAGACAAAAAAAGTAAGAAAATAAAAGAAAAACTTTTTAGGACTTCGGTTTTTAGAAAAACAAAAGTGGTGATGTTTTACGTCTCGTTTGACGGTGAAGTGAATACTCAAGGGATGATAAGAGAAGCACACAGATTAGGTAAGATAGTCGCGGTTCCCGTTTGCAAAAACGGCAAGATAACCATAAGGCCCTGTCTATTCAGAGAAAAAGGAAAGTTCGAGAAGGGGCCCTACGGAGTTTGCGAGCCCGCGATTAAAGAATACATCAAATTGGAAGATATAGGCCTTGTGATCGTTCCCGGGGTCGCCTTCGATGATAAGCGCAACCGTTTGGGAAGAGGCAAAGGCTGTTACGATCATTTTTTAAAGAGGCTTCCCAGGGGAGTTCCTACCATCGGCCTGGCATTCGACTTCCAAATCTTGCCTTTTCTACCCTCCACCTCGACGGACGTAAGCGTCGGCAGAGTAATTTCGAACTAAAATTTCTTTAGGTTCCAAAAAAAGTATTTTTCGGGTTGCGAAAGGTGATCCAGGTTTCTTAACCTCTTGAACGTTCGTAACTAAAAGAGCGGAAACATTAAAGACTGGAGGTTGATTTGTCTATGTTAAACATAGTTATATTTGCCGCTACTGCCTTGATCTCGCTATATGCGGGCTATGTTATAAGGCGGTATATAGCGGAAAAAAAGATTCAGGACGCTGAAGCAAAAGCCGGGGTGATCCTGGATCAGGCCAAAAGAGAGGCGCAGGATAAGCGCAGGGAAGTGGAACTGGAGGCTAAAGACCTTCTCTACAGGATGCGCCAGGATTTTGAAAGGGAGACAAAGGATAGGCGCCAGGAAATACAAAATTCGGAGAAAAGGCTCTCCCAGAAGGAAGAAAACATAGAGCGCAGGCTCGAGCTTTTAGAAAGAAAAGAGAAGGAGCTGGAGCAGAGGCAGGACAATTTAAGGAAGCAGGAAGAGGCCATAAAGGCCAAGGAGACGCAACTTCATTCTCTGATCGCCGAAGAAAAAGAAAGGCTGCAGAAAATATCATCCCTTTCCGCTGAAGAAGCAAAGCAGATTTTGCTCAGCCGCCTTAATGAAGAATTGAACGCGGAAAAAGGAGTATTTATAAAAAGGCAGGAAGAAGAATTGAAAAGCCTCGCGGATAAAAAAGCCAGGGAGATCATCAGCCTGGCCATCCAAAGGTGCGCTGCGGAGCACGCCGTTGAATCTACGGTAAGCGTGGTTGCTTTGCCTAATGACGACATGAAAGGACGCGTGATCGGCAGAGAGGGAAGGAATATCCGGGCCCTAGAAATGGCGACAGGGGTCGACGTGATCATAGACGATACCCCGGAAGCGGTGACATTGTCCGGGTTTGATACCGTCCGCAGGGAAATAGCCCGTTTGAGCTTGGAGAAACTTATCAGCGATGGGCGGATCCATCCCGGCAGGATCGAGGAGATAGTAGAGAAGACAAAAAAGGAGATGGACGAAAAGATACGCGAAGAAGGGGAGCGGGCGGCTTTTGAGGCAGGAGTCGACAGCTTGCATCCGGAGCTTATAAAACTGATCGGCCGGCTTAGATACCGCACCAGTTTTGGCCAGAACGCGCTGCAGCATTCCAAAGAAGTCGCTTTTCTCCTTGGGGTAATGGCTTCCGAAGTGGGTTTGGATTATAAATTGGCGCGCAGGATAGGGCTTTTGCATGATATCGGGAAAGCGGTGGACCATCAGATAGAAGGCACACATGCCAAGATAGGGGCGGACCTGGCGAGAAAATATAATGAAAGCCAGGAAGTAATAGGGAGCATCGAGGCCCATCATGAAGAGGCGGAGATCAAAAGCTTTTACGCGGTCCTGGCGGTGGCGGCAGACGCGATAAGCGCGGCACGGCCGGGCGCGCGCCGGGAAACGCTGGAAACTTATATCAAGCGGCTGGACAAGCTGGAATCCATCGCTAACCTTTTTAAGGGCGTGGAAAAATCTTTCGCTATACAGGCAGGCCGGGAAATACGGGTGATCGTGCAGCCGGAAAAAATTTCAGACAGCGACGCCGTCAATCTGGCCAGGGATATCCGTAAAAAGATAGAAGAGGGTATGGAATACCCCGGGCAGATCAAGGTAACGGTAATTCGTGAAACCCGGGCCATTGAATACGCGAAATAGTCACATGTCGCAAGCCACAAGTCAATGTTTGCGGCTTTGAATGAATTATAAATGAGGATATTATTCATCGGAGATATTGTAGGTTCACCGGGAAGGCAGGCGGTAAAGGAGCTTCTTCCTGGACTGCAAAAAGAGCATAGGCTTGATTTTGTGATCGCCAACGCCGAGAATGCCGCGGGAGGCTCCGGGATCACGCCGAGGATCGCCCAGGAACTATTCGAATCCGGCGTTAATGTGCTTACTTCGGGAGACCATATATGGAAAAAGAGGGAGATATTTGAAATTATCGATAAAGATGAACGGATCTTAAGGCCGTTAAATTTTCCCTCCGGCGTTGCCGGAAGGGGCGCGTCCGTTTATAACGCAAAGAACGGCTTGCCGATAGGCGTGATAAATGTAAACGGCAGGGTTTTTATGGAAGCGCTGGATTGCCCTTTTAAAACGAGCAGGCGCGCCATAGAAGAACTGGCAAAACAGACAAAAGTTATCGTTGTGGATATCCACGCGGAAGCTACTTCAGAAAAAGTCGCTTTAGGCTGGTATTTAGACGGTAAAGCCTCAGCGGTACTAGGTACTCACACGCATGTTCAGACCGCCGATGAGAGGATCCTTCCTTTGGGCTTGGCTTATATCTCTGACGTTGGCATGACCGGGCCGTTAGATTCGGTGATCGGCAGGAGGGTAGAAGACGTCCTCGAGAAGTTTGTCACGGGGGTGCCTGTCAGATTTGAGGTAGCGGAAGGGAATATCCAATTGCAGGGAGCGGTCTTGGATATAGATGATGAGTCCGGCAAGGCGAGGTCGATCCAAAGGATACAGAGAAAACTAAATGGTTAAGAAAAACATTTTGATCCCGGCTCTTGTTATGTGGTGTTTTATTGTAATTTACGATCTTGCGCTCAGTAACAATCTATTTTGCCAAGAAACAGACGGCCTGGAATTTACCCTTGACTTAAATTCCCCGACAGTACCGCTTACTTCGCTTTTTAGGCCAAGTATCGACTTAAGCGGCCGCGGTTTCCACCGCGAGAATACCTGGCCGCAAGGGCTTGCTTCCCCCGAGGCCTTAGATGCCTGGCAAAAAGACATCGGTTTTAACGGCGTTTTCCGGGTGCAGTATAATCTCTGGGAAATAGAACAGCTTTCCAAGGATCCAAAGGCCCAGGAAAAATTATTGATCAACCATGAGAACATTTTCAGGAAGATCACGGAGGCCGGAGGGATAATTATACTGGATATATTCGGTACTCCGGCAGGGCTTGGCCAGACATTGGATCAAAAGAGCCCGCCGTGGGATTTCAAGGCGTTTAAAGAGCTGATCAAGGGCCACATCAGGAACTTAAGCTGTAATAAAAGGTATAATGTATGGTATGAAGTATGGAGCGCCCCCGACCTGGACGATTTTTTTCTAGGCAGAAAACAGGAATATTTCAGCCTTTACCGCGCGGTCGCTGAAGCCGCCATGGAATTAAGCGCCGAGAGTAAAATTTATATTCCAGTGGGCGGCCCGGCAGTGAGCTGGTGGTTCCAGAATCTCGATTCCAACACCATAGTCAATCCGGAAGGAAGCCTCATCTATGAATTGATCAAATTCTGCTACCGCAGCCAGCTGCCGCTTGATTTTATCAGCTGGCACGCTTATTCAACAGACCCTAAGACCGAGAAAGATACTACTGTATATAAAAAATCAGGGATAGCCCTTGTCCGGGAATGGCTCTCCTATTTCGGGTTCGACAAAGAAACCCGCTTAATAATAGACGAATGGAATTATGATACCAATGCCAACATCCTTCCGGAGCGGGACGAAAGATCCTATATCGCGGCCAGCTATGTCCCTGCCCGCATAAAGAACATGTATAACGCCGGCATAAATTATCAGCTGTATTTCAGCCTGGAGGATTTTCAGGAAAATAAAGAGAACGTAAGCCGCAATACGGGAATATTTTCTTTTGACTCCAGGGCATCCGATTATAAAGGTTCGCCGAAGTCCACCTATAACGTTTTTAGGATGCTTTCTAAATTAGGTAATAATCTGCTTTCCGGTTTTAAGTCCAGCGATGACTTCGTGGATTTAATCGCCACAAAAACACAGGACGGCGCGGCCGTGCTTATTTATAATTACATCGATCCCGAAATAGTCAGGAGCTATTTGTCGCGCAACATTGCAGCCTTAAATGGAGCCGAAAGAAAGACGCTGCTCAATCTTATTTCTTCCGGAAAGCTCGAGAAGATCATGCTACGCGAACTCGATTTATCCAAAATGCGCATGAGTAAAAGATTAAAAACTTTGTTGAAGAAGGCGCAGGAAATAAAGGAACGCGCGGTAAAATTAAAGTCCGCGGCACGCAACGTCAATTTAGCGTTCAAGAACTTTAAAGGCACTTATATATATCAAAGATATGCGGTAGACAGGTCTTGCAGTGAAAACTGCGCCTTTAGCCCCGCGGAAGAGAAAGAGCTGGATTTCTCCAGTCCGCTTAAGGAGGCGCTTAAGCTTGAACCGTATTCCGTGAACATGATCATTTTGACTAAAAAACCCGCTGAGCCAAAGAAAGAAGCCGAGGCCCCCGTTATACCCGAGCAGCCGGCTTCGCCTCCCGCGGGAAAATGATATGCCAGAAAAAAAAGAACTCTTTTGCCCTCAGCCGGGCCTGAATAAAGACAGGCACATTTACACAGTTTCCCAGATTACCCAGGACATAAAATTGATCCTGGAGAATACCTTCTGCGAGGTCTGGGTGGAAGGGGAGATCTCCAATTTCAGGCAGTATTCTTCCGGCCATTATTACCTTTCACTAAAAGACAAATCCGCCTTATTGCAGGCGGTCATCTTCAACCGCTCCGCCAAGGAGATTAAATTCAAATTAGAAGACGGTCTTAAAGTGATCTGCTTCGGCAGGGTTGAGCTTTATGAGCCTCGCGGGCAATACCAGTTGATCATAGAAAAAATAGAGCCCAAAGGAATAGGCAGCCTGCAGCTTGCCCTCGAGCAGTTAAAGGCCAAACTTGAAAAAGAGGGCCTTTTCGCGGCTGAGCACAAAAGGCCTATCCCCTATCTTCCCGGCAGGATCGGAGTCGTTACCTCTTTATCCGGAGCCGCGATAAAAGATATCCTGAAAGTCCTGGATTCAAGGTTCAGGGATATACACATAACTATTTATCCCGTGCGCGTGCAAGGCGAGGAAGCGAAAAAAGAGATCGCCCAGGCGATCGAAGATTTCAACCGTTTCAACATTGATTCCGCTGTTAACGAACGCATCGAAGTTTTGATCGTCGGCCGCGGCGGAGGATGCATAGAGGATCTCTGGGCATTTAACGAGGAGATAGTGGCGCGCGCGATATATAATTCCCGGATACCGGTCATTTCCGCTGTCGGGCATGAACGCGACTGGACGATCGCCGACCTCGTAGCGGACGTGCGGGCGGCTACGCCGTCGGTTGCCGCGGAAATGGTTATTCCCAAGAAAGAAGACCTAAGGGACAAAGTTGATGGTTTGTTTTCCGACCTGAAGGGGGCTTTCCTAGATATGTCCTCAGGCTTGCTGGACAGAATAGACGATTTGGCCCGCCGTTTAACACTTTGCGCGCAGCACTCGATGGAATTAAATACAAGAGAGTTGGCTTCCATAAGCAAAAAGTTGGCGCTTTTGAACCCGACGGCTTTAATTCAACAGCATAAGTTGAAGATTGCGGACCTGGCCCGGCAGATGGGTGTCCGTATCGGACATTTCTTAAAATTAAGACAGGCGGAATTCAACGGCGCTATAGAAAAACTTGAAAGCCTCAGCCCATTAAATATCCTTGGGCGGGGCTACAGCATTACATTCAAAATGCCGCAGGGGCAGGTCATCAAAGATGTAAGCCTTCTGAAAACCGGGGATACGGTCAAAACCAGGCTGCATAAAGGCGAGATCTTAAGCAAGATCATGGAGGTCAATAAGAATGGCAGAGATGAAATTTGAGGACGCGTTAAAAAAGCTGGAGAAGATAGTCGAAGACCTGGAAAAAGGCGATCTATCCCTGGACGAGGCCCTGAAGAAGTACCAGGAGGGGATAGAGCTAGCGCGGCAATGTTCTCAGGGGCTGGAAAACGCCAAGAAAAAAATCGATGTCCTGTTGAAGGGCAAAAAGGGCGAATTTGAATTAAAGTCATTGGATGATACCAAGATCGAATAACAGAATATGTGGCTCGAAAAATTAAACGACCCCTCGGATTTAAAAAACATGCCTTTAGAACGGCTGCCGCTATTAGCTAAAGAGATCCGGCAGAGGATCATCGAAGTCGTCTCTGAAAGAGGAGGGCATCTTGCTTCCAGTCTTGGGGCAGTCGAGCTGGCCATCGCTTTGCATTACTGCCTGAATACGCCGAAGGATAAGATAATTTGGGACGTAGGGCATCAGTCATACGCGCACAAGATCTTAACCGGCAGGAATAAAGATTTCGCTACGCTGCGGCAATATCAGGGCCTAAGCGGTTTTCCGTCTAAAGACGAATCGGCTTTTGACCCGTTTACCACCGGGCACAGCTCTACAGCGGTATCGCTTGCGCTGGGGCTTGCCAGCGCGAGAGATTATTTCTCGAAAGAAGAATATTTCAGGGTGGCCGCCGTGATCGGGGACGGCTCCATAAGCGGAGGGCTATGTTTTGAGGGATTGAATAACGCCGGGCACCTTAAAAAGGATATCATGGTGATCCTTAATACAAATGAGCTGAGCATAGCCCCAAATGTCGGGGCGCTTAGCAACTACCTGAATAAACTCATCTCCCTGCCGATATATAACCGCTTCAAGAACTCTTTGGAAGGTTTCGCCAAGTCGCGCCTGCCGAAGGGGTCAAGGCTTATAAAGCTGGCCAACAAATTCGAAGAGGGCCTCAAAGGGCTGTTTGTCCCGGGCATATTTTTTGAAGAACTGGGATTCCGCTATTTCGGGCCCTTTGACGGACATAATTTGCCCGCCCTTATTACGGCATTAAAAAATATAATGGATATAAAAGGCCCGGTGATGATCCATGTAGTTACTAAAAAAGGCAGAGGTTATATCCACGCCGAAAAAGAGCCTGTAAAATTCCATAGCGCGGCTCCTTTTGATATCGCTACCGGAAAGTCTAAGGGGCAAGGTGAAAAACCAAAAAGCTACACGGATATCTTTAGCGATAAAATGATCGAGCTCGCCAGGACAGACCGGCGGATAACGGCGATCACGGCGGCCATGCCGGAGGGTACCGGCCTGGATAAATTCCGCGATTTATACCCGAAAAGATTTTTTGACGTGGGGATCGCCGAAGGGCACGCCGTCTGCTTTGCCGCCGGGTTGGCCAAAGAAGGCCTTAAGCCGGTGGTAGCGGTATATTCTACTTTTTTGCAGCGGGCATTTGACCAGATAATGGAGAGCGTATCCCTGCAAAAACTTGGGGTTATTTTGGCGATCGACCGCGCCGGAATAGTAGGGGAGGATGGGGTAACCCATCAGGGCGTTTTTGATATAGCCTTTTTGGGGAGCATACCCAATTTGATCCTTATGGCTCCCGCCGGGCAGTCGGAACTGGAAGGAATGCTCGAATTCGCCGTTAAATTGGATGCCCCGGTTGCTTTAAGGTACCCCAGGGCTGCCGCGCAGCAGCTGCAGGTCCCGTCTCAACCCATTGAGACCGGCCGGGCCCAGACTTTAAGCGAAGGCCAGGATTACCTGCTTATTGCCTTAGGTACAATGGTCGCGCCTGCCCTTGAAGCGGTTAACCTTTTGGAAAAGGAAGGATTGAAGGGAACGCTGGTCAACGCCCGCTTTATCCGGCCGCTGGACGAAACTTTGTTTAAAAAGCTAAGCTTAAAAACTAAATTTATTTTTACCGCTGAAGAAGGGGTTATAGGCGGGGGTTTTGGCAGCGCTGTCAGCGAAGCCATAGAAAGGCCGGTAATAAAGATAGGGCTGCCTTTTGATTTTATTTCTCACGGTTCAAGGGATATTTTACTGGATAAATTCGGCTTAACCGCCCCGGGGATAGCGGACAAAATCAAATCCGTCGTATGGCAAAAGTAAAAATAGATATTGAGAAGTGCAAAGGTTGTTTCTTGTGCGTAAGTTTCTGCCCCAAGAGGTTAATAAAGCCGGATAGTAAACTCAACCGGCGCGGGGTAAGGCCCGCGAAGATGGAAATTGATTCGCAGTGCTTAGGCTGCGCCATGTGCGCCGTTATCTGTCCGGATTGCTGTATCGAAATATATAAATAAGTGTTACGGCAGGGACTGTCCCTACTAAGCGAGATAAGCATGAAGAGCAAGAGCCGCCAAAAAGAGATCAAAAAGATTCTAATGACGGGAAACGAAGCTATCGCCCAGGGGGCTATAGACGCTGGATGCCGTTTCTACGCCGGTTATCCCATCACGCCTCAAAATGAATTGACCGCTTATATGGCAAGGTGTATGCCTGATTCAGGAGGGGTATTTGTCCAGTCCGAGTCGGAGGTCGCGGCGATAAATATGGTCTTCGGCGCCTCTTGCGCCGGGGCGCGGTCAATGACCTCTTCCTCCAGCCCGGGTATCAGCTTAAAGCAGGAGGGAATATCCTATATCGCCGGAGCGGAATTGCCGGCAGTAGTGGTGAATATTATGCGCGGCGGGCCGGGGCTGGGGAATATCTGGCCTTCGCAGTCGGATTATTTCCAGGCCACGCGCGGCGGAGGGCACGGGGACTATCACTCCATAGTCTTGGCCCCTTCATCCGTGCAGGAGGCCTATGACCTTATGTTCCTGGCCTTCGATTTAGCCGATAATTACCGCAATCCGGTAATGGTATTAGGGGATGGTATCCTGGGGCAGATGATGGAGCCGCTACAAGTCACAAGTCACAAGTCACAAGTCACTGGCCAGAAGGCCGTGGTTTGCCTTCCGATAGGCAAAGCCACAAGTCAAAAAACGTGGGCGTTGACCGGATGCGAGGGCAGGAACCCAAATATCATAAAATCCTTTCGCATGAAAGAGGGGGATCTGGAAAAATTGAATCTTGCGCTGCAAAAAAAATATAAGGCTATTCGGCAGAAAGAAGCGCGTTTTGAAAGCTTATTTTTAGAAGACGCGAAGATCATCATCGTGGCTTATGGAACAATGGCGCGTATCGCGAAGGGCGCGGTGGGCATGTTAAGGGCGAAAGGCAAGAAAGCGGGCCTCCTCAGGCCTATAACCCTCTGGCCATTTCCCGAAAAAGTATTTAAGGACCTGCAAGCTCGAAACTCCAAGCTCAAAACCCTTTTGGTTACGGAGATGTCCTACGGCCAGATGTTAGAGGATGTGAAACTAGCGCTCGATGGTAAGCTGAAGGTGGAATTTCTGGGCCGGGCAGGGGGAGGAGTGCCGACAGAAGAAGATATTATCAGGAAGGCCGGAAAAATACTATGAAAGAAGCGCAAAAAATATTTTCTCGCCCAAGGTCATTGAGGAATATCTCCACGCATTACTGCGGAGGATGCGGCCATGGCATCGCGCACCGTCTCGTCGCAGAAATCGTCGATGAGCTTGGCATACGCGAGCGCGTTATCGCGGTAGCGCCGGTTGGATGCGCGGTGATCGCGTACGATTACTGGGATTTTGATTGTTCGGAAGCGGCTCATGGGCGGGCTCTGGCGGTAGCAACGGGAATAAAAAGGGTGAGGCCGCAAAACATTGTTTTTACTTATCAAGGCGATGGGGACCTGGCGGCTATCGGGACTAGCGAAACGATACACGCCGCTAACCGCGGCGAGAACGTTACCGTCATATTTATCAACAACGCCATTTACGGAATGACCGGCGGCCAGATGGCGCCCACCACTTTATTAGGGCAAAGAACGGCTACCACGCCCGCGGGAAGGCAGATCGGGGTCCACGGCGCCCCGTTGAAGATTTCGGAGATGCTGGCCTTATTGCCGGCGGTAAAATATATTGAAAGAGTATCGCTGCATTCTCCTCAGGAGGTCCTTAAAGCGAAAAGCGCTATAAAACGGGCTTTCCAGAGCCAGATCGATAATCTGGGTTTTTCCATGGTTGAAGTTTTGTCCGCCTGTCCTACTTATTGGGATATGCCGCCAAAGAAAGCGCTGGATTGGATCAGGGACGTGATGTCAAAAGAGTTTCCTTTGGGAAGGATAAAATAGTTGACTGAAAAAATCATAATAGCGGGCGCGGGCGGCCAGGGGATCATGCTCCTGGGCAAGGTTTTGGCCGAAGGGGCGATGCGGGAAGGCAAATATGTCACTTGGTTGCCTTCTTACGGTGCGGAGGTTCGTGGAGGAACCGCGCATTGTATGGTAATTATATCCGATGAGCCGATAGGCTCCCCCTATATAGATAAAGCCGATACTTTGATCATAATGAACGCTCCATCACTGAATAAATTCCGGGATAGGATAAAAAATAAAGGGCTTTTGATCGTGAACAGCTCTTTAGCCCCCGAGGCCGGTGTCGCCAGCGAGGGAAGGCATATTTTGAGGTGTCCTTTTACGGACCTGGCGTTAAAGATGGGAAACATCAAAATCGCCAACATGATCGCCTTGGGTTGTTTTATCGGAAAGAAAAAAACCGTCAATTCACGGAGCCTCCTTGAGGTTATCGGGTCGATTGCCCCCGAGCATAAGAAAGGGCTGATAGAGATCAACCAAAAAGCGCTGGAAGAAGGGATGGAATTAGGTGGTTAGGGTCCGTTTTGCTCCCAGTCCGACGGGAAATTTACATATTGGCGGAGGCCGGACAGCGCTTTTCAATTGGCTTTTTGCCCGCTCAAAACAGGGGAAGTTTATTTTAAGGATAGAAGATACCGATTTAACCCGTTCCAAGCCGGAATTTATCGAGGAAATATTGAGCAGCCTAAAATGGCTCGGGTTTGACTGGGACGAGATCTACTACCAGAGCCGGCGGTTCGAGATATATAAAGAATACGCGCAAAAAGCGCTGCAAAAAGGATGCGCCTACATAGAAAGGTCAGAAGACGGCAGGGAAGCGATAATTTACAAAGTCATTCCGGAAAAGATAAAGATAACGGACCTGATCCGCGGTGAAATAGTCTTTGATACTTCCGTAATAAAGGACCAGGTATTGATCAAATCCGACGGCACTCCCACCTACAATTTTGCCTGCGTAGTGGATGATGCCTTAATGGAAATTACCCATGTGATAAGGGGCGATGACCATATCTCAAATACGCCTAAACAGGTCCTTTTATACCGGGCCCTGGGTTTTCCGGTCCCCCAATTCGCGCACCTTCCATTAATACTTGCCAAGGGGGGCGGAAGGATGTCCAAGAGAAAAGGCGCCACAGCCATAAGCGAATACCGGATGATGGGATACCTGCCTGAGGCGCTGGTCAATTTCCTTCTGCTTTTAGGATGGGCCCCGGGCGGCAACCGGGAGATCATCGACATAAAAGAGGCGATGAAACTTTTTGACATAAAAAACGTGAATAAAACCGCCGCGGTAATGGATATGGATAAACTCGATTGGATAAATAACCAGTACCTTAAGAGCGAAGATCCCGTGCGACTGACCGAGGCGGTGGTCCCGCTGCTCATTGAGAAGCAATATATAGATAAGGCTGATTTCGACAGGGAGTATGTTCTATCTTTGGTAAAATTATTTCAAGCGCGCTTGACGGTTATAAATGACTTCCCTGACTGGGCGGATTTTTTCTTTCTAAAGGAAATTACCGTTGACCCGGCAGCCAAGGAGAAATACTTGAGCCGCGATTTGTCACGGGAATTCAAACTTTTTATTGAAAGGCTGGACAATTTGGATAGATTTGATATAACAGAAATTGAGGCGGCTTTTCGGGAGATAGTTGCCGACCTTAATATCCAGGCTAAAGTGCTTATCCATCCTATAAGAGTAGCCCTTACCGGAAAGACTGTCGGCCCGGGTTTATTCGAGGTTATTTATTATTTAGGGCGAGAGCGCGCTAAGGAAAGGCTGTTAAAATGGGTAAAACAATGACGAGAAAACTGAAGAAGGCGGTTTTGTTTTTCATGCCCACCATTTTTCTTATTTCAATTTTAGGCTGTGAAACAACCAAGGCAGTGAAAATGGATTTGGACTCGGTAGGCCGAAGTCTGAGCTCCGGCGTTGATGCGGTCTGGCAGGCGCTGGAAGAAGCCGACTATTGGGTTCAAAGGAACCTCTGGTAATTCTTTTCTAACGTATTGCCCTGTCGTCTAATCGGTAGGACTTCAGATTCTGGATCTGACTATCTTGGTTCGAGTCCAAGCGGGGCAGTTTATAATTTTAACTCCGCACTAATTCCTCCAAAGCTTTTAAACTTTTGTGTATATCCGTCCCTTGAATAAATAAATCCTTCCAAATGCCCGGTTTATTGGAAACTCTGGTTGGAATTGTGTGGATGTTGAAATCCAGTGGATTCAGTCCGCGCTTGACTTCGCTCCACTCCAAAGGAGTGGAAACAGTCGCTCCAGGCTGGGGGCGCAGGGAGTAGGGGGCGGCCATCGTAGCCCCGTAACGGTTCTGCAGGTAGTCAAGATAAACAAGGCCTCTGCGTCTTGAAGGGCTGCGCTCTAAACTCACGCCTAAATCCCGGTATCTGTTTCTTACTACAAGGTTAATTATATTCGCGAATTGCTTTGCCTGCTCGTAGTTGAATTCCCCTTTTAGCGGAATGTAGACATGCATTCCTTTGGCTCCTGAAGTTTTGCAAAAGGAGACTATCCCGATTTCGTCAAGGACAGTCTTCGTCGCTAAAACCGCTTCCACAACCCTCGGAAAGGGGACATCCAGCGGGTCAAAATCAAGGACGACGTAATCCGGGATTTCCAAATGGTTTATTCTGGAATTCCAGACGTTGATTTCAATGCATCCCAGGTTCGCCATGTAAAGCAGGCTGTCTTTGTCTTGGCAGACCAGATAGGTTATCTTTTTATCCTCATTTTCCGGTTGTATTTTTACGGTTTTTATCCACTCCGGAGCGATTTCGATATTCTTCTGAAAAAACCCCGCGTCTTTTATGCCGTTAGGCTGGCGTCTTAAGGATTGCGGCCGGTCTTTTATAAACGGCAGCATATACTCCGCCATCTGCCAGTAGTAATTGATCAGGTCCGTCTTGGTGAGCCCTTCATCCGGCCAAAAGACCTTATCCAGGTTCGACAATTCCACTCTGGTTGAGATTCTTTTGCCTACTGGCTTTGATACCGTTTCTGGCTGTTCAGGCACGGCTTCCCGGGCTTCTTTATCTTCCCTTAAGCCCAAAAAGATAGGTTGGCGCAGATTCCCGGAATCTGTCCAGCCGCTGAATTTGACTTCGCACAAAAGCCTGGGTTTTACCCACTTTGCCGGCATATTTGTCGGCGGTTTAGGCTTAAAAGGGCATACATCGGTGATAAGGGGCGCTAATTTATCGTATACAAATTTTAAGGTTTCTTCGTCGAAGCCGCCGCCTACATGGCCGATATATGTTAACTCTTTATCTTTGTATATCCCAAGGATCAGCGCGCCAAAAAATTTTCGGGAGGCGCGCGGTTCGGTAAAACCGCAAATTATCGCTTCCTGCCGTTTTTGAGTCTTGATCTTTAGCCAGTACTTGCTTCTTACCGCGGATAAGTAAGGGCTGTTAAATTCTTTGGCGATTATCCCTTCAAGCCCGTTCTTTTTCGCCGCCTCAAAAAAGGCGCTGCCTTTCCTTATGATATAATCGCTTAAGCGTATGGTCTTCGACTTCGGAAGAAACTTTTCTAAGAGGGCTTTTCTCCGGTACAAAGGGAGTCCGCGCAGATCATATTCTTTGGCGTAGAGGATATCGAACACATAATAGATCAATCTGCCTTCTTTGGCGCGCATGTAATTCTGCAGCATCTGGAATCCGGCTCTTCCGTTCTCATCCACGGCTACAATTTCTCCGTCGAAGAGGGCGTTAACGGGAATTCCTTTTAAAGCGGAAGCCACAGCGCTAAACTTCTCAGCCATGTCTATGTTATTACGGGAATATAAACGCACCCTGCCGTTTTCGGATTCCGCCATACAGCGGTAGCCGTCCCATTTTACCTCAAATATCCAATTATCGAGGTCAAAGGGTTCTTTTACCAGAGTGGCGAGCATGGGGTTGACGCCTTTAAGCAGCGGGGCTTTTACAGCTCCTTGAAAATCATCATCTATGCTTTTATCCGAGCGTACGGAGGCTTCATCAAAGTGCGCTGATCTATGGGCATATTCATCCTCCTGCTTGATCAGGAGCCAATGGTTCTGCGTATCCTTCAAGCGCACAAGGTTGAATCCGCCCCGGAGTTTTTTGCCGTTAAGCGTAAAAAAGAGGTGTCCTTTTTGCAGCGCTTCCGAAACGCTCTTTTCCGAAGAATATGTTCCTTCGTCCCAGATGATCGCTTCTCCGGCGCCATAATTTCCCTCCGGTATCCTGCCCTCAAAATCCTTGTATTCCAGAGGGTGATCTTCAACCTGTACCGCCAGCCGTTTTTGGCCGGGGTCCATGGAAAATCCTTTGGGTACTGCCCAGCTTTTTAAAACCCCTTCATTTTCAATTCGGAAATCGTAATGCAGATGCGAGGCGTTGTGTTTCTGGACGACAAAACGGAGATCCTTTTCAGCGGTTGGTTTGGAGGGAGGGGGTTCCGGGGTTTTGTGAAAATCGCGTTTTTCGAAGTAGGATTTTAATCCCATGCATAAAGGGCCTTACTTGTTTGCCGTCTCAAGGCTGGCCTTAAGTTTTACGAGAATATCTTCTGCTTGGGTAACCGGGATTTTTTCTTCTTCTAAGCGTATAGGTTTGCCTTTTTTCTTGGCTTCGACGATCTCCCTGATCGTCTGCGTGTAAGTATCATGGAATTCCCGCGGCTTGAATGTGCCGGCGAATTTGTTGATCAATTCCATGGCCAGCTCCATCTGATTCTTAGGGATGTTTACTTCCCCGGGAAGGTCAAGCTCACCGGGATCCTTTAAAAGCTCGGCAAAACGCATCTGGTTCAAAATGATGACTTTATCCTGGGGCTTTAGCATTACCAGGTGTTCGCGGTCCTTTAACACGAACCTGCCGATACCGACTTTTTTAGATTTGGTCAGCGCCTGCCGGAATAATGCGTAAGTTTTTTGCGCTTTCTTATCCGGTTCAAGGAAATAAGGCTTTTCAAGAAATTTTCCGTCTATCTCTTTTTCATCCACGAAAACCTCTACATCTATGGTATAGGTCTTTTTTACCCCCGCCTTTTTGAAATCCTCTTCTTCCAGAACTATATAATCGCCTTTCCTGAATTGGTAACCGCGGACGATCTGCTCAAAGGGGACCTCTTCGCCCGTCCGGCGGCAGACACGTTTATATTGAATAGGGCAGAGATCATCCCTGCGCAGATAATTCATCTCGTAAGGGTGGGATTTTACGGCTGTATATAATTTAACCGGAATGTTGACTAATCCAAAACTGATCATCCCTGACCACATCGGACGCATGGATTATCCTCTATGTTTGAAATATTCCACCTGTTTTAGTCTTTTCTCTGCTTCGCCCCTGGTTTTATAGGGGCCGCCGAGATTCCTCCCGGATTTTTCGGATTTTACCATATAGCCCTTAGAAGTCTTTATGATCATCGTTCGCCTCCACTGCTGCATTCTTTCATGATTTCTTCGCCGCTAAATGCCTGGAGAACCTTCTCCGCTTGTTCCGCCGCGGGAAGCTCAGCAAGCTGTCCGATGCTTGAGAAGTTGCCTTGTAAAGCCCGTAAAGCCATTTTTTCCCTGAGGATCTCATCCTTTGTTCTTACCCCCAGCCTGCGCATGATAGGCAGGGGAGGGCACCATCCCTGAACTCCATGCTGGAGCAAGAACGCGGCCACGCCCAAAGGCAATACCAGCCACTTTTTGTTCACCGTAATACCCAGCAAAAGGCCGGTCAGCAATAGGGAGGCGGCGTTTGTTTCCAGCATCTGCTCGATGTCCCATTCTTTTTCCAGTTCGCGTATCCGCCGCGGTATCTCTCCGGGGTGGCGGGAGAAATATTTGACCGACTCATCGGTAGCCGCTTTTATCATTTTGTTGATATGCTCCGGGGTATTCTTAGCCACCCTTTCTTCTATGGCGCACTCGTTAGCAGTCATTATTTACCTCCTGCGATTTTTTAACCGGTTACAGGTTGTCCTCCGTTGGGGTGGAGCACCTGTCTGTCTTTCTTTTAACTTTTATCCGATGATTGTGCGGCGCGGTAGGCTTTCATCCAGCGCTTTTGTGAGAACGTGACGAAAAACAGGATACCTGCGGCAAGCAGATACAAGAAAGTGATAAACAGGCTCAGGGTAACCTTTAATTTCCAGTCCCAGGGGAGGAACGTGAGTATGGCTATGGGAAAGAAAATAAACGCCCAGCTCGCCAAGATCAGGGCAAGGCCGAGGCCCGCCAGGCTGAAGAACGCCGTGCGCAGCACCCCAACGGCGTAAGCGTATGCCCGGCCGCTATGTTTTTTGAAGATCTCGGCAGCGCATTTTTTATAATTGCCCAGCGGGCCGCATTCGGAAAAAATATAACCGAACAGGTGCCTCATTGTTTCATCGTTTTACTTACATTGTTTCCAAGAAGAACCCCCAACAGAGTGCAGGATACGGCCACTACGGCAAGAGCCGGCCAGGGATTTTCCTTAAGTTTTTTCTCTATATCGGATACCACTTTCCTTGCTCTTTCTTCACCTTCATTGACGACGTCTTTAGCTCGTTCCATTCTTGCCCTCCTTTTATTGCGTGGTTTACGTACTTTTTTATTCTTCATATGAGATAACGCTTATATGCCCGCCGGATTCCATGCCATCAGAAGATCCTTTTTGCTTCAATCGAGCGGAGTCTTTCTCCAGCCAAAGATCAGGGAGACAATAAAAAGAATGATAAAAATAAAGAAGAGTATCTTCGCGATCTCCATCGCCGTTCCGGCTATGCCCCCGAAACCGAGAAAGGCAGAGATTATCGCTATGACCAGGAAAGTTACCGTCCAGCTTAACATTTTTACCTCCAGTTTATTTACATCTGCAAAGTAGCGAGCTTCCCCATATCGCTGACAAAGTCCCGGCGATAATCAGTATTATCGACTTTGTGTTCGGGGTACCCCAGGCGTTCACTCCGAAGATCAATAATACCGCGCCGGTAACTATTAGTGCCGCGGCTATTATTCTTTTGTTCATCGGATCCTCCTATTTTCTCGGTACTTTCGCCCCTTTTCTTCTCGCTTCCGAAAGGCCTATGGCGATCGCCTGTTTCGGGTTTTCCACCGGCTTACCGCTCTTTCCGCTTTTTAGCTCTTTTCTCTTATACTTGAGCATCGTCCGGCGCACATTTTCCTGGGCCGCTTTTGAATACTTAGCCATTCTTTCCTCCTTAGGCAGTATTAAGAATAGGCTTTATTGAGAAAATAGCAATATGGCGTTTCAACTTTTTAATGACTTTTTTCTACCGGTAGAGCCGCCTCTTTCAAACTAACCCCTGAAATCTTGATCGCGGATAAATCCGCGTTGCCGAGTTTTAATCTCTGGGCGAGCATAATATGCCTGACGCCTTCAAATCCCAAAATTTTAGCTCCGGCAGAATCACAGGCGACGAAATCCCGGCTGGCTATTGTCAGCCCGGTTTCAAACGTTTCTCCTCCTATCGGCCCGCGCACAGTCATCGCGGGGTGCCCTGAAATGATCCCCAGATGGATGGGGAACCTCTGGCACATTCCCGCGATGAATGCATCTAAATCGATGAAAAAATTATGGGGATGCAGCATTTTCTCCCGGGAGTGCCCGTAATAATCAGCCGCGGGAAAGGACATCCCGATATTTTTCATAGTCAGGGTTACTGTGGCGGCATGATGTACTTTAAGCTGGGCGAGCGAGATCAGCGTTTCATATTGCGTTACATAAGGGTTGACCATGACTTCCTTCTGGGGGCCGTACATCAGTTTTATGGTTTTAAACGGTTTACGGTTATGGTCGAAGAATTCCACGGCATGCTTTTTGATAATTTTGTCGATACCCAGGAGCTTAAAGACTTCACCGGTCTCTGCCGCGCCTGAACCTCCGGTAACGGTAATTTTGCGCGGCCGAAAATCCTTGATGTAGATAATAAGGGCATCAAGGGTATCTGCCTGCGTACAGGCAGTTAAGTCATTTTTTGAGGCCCAAGTTTCATTTGGCTTGACCGCCACATGCTTATTTTTCAAGATCACCGCTAGATCCCCAAGCCTGTCAAGCGCTCCGGCCATGGATTTTTGAGTATCCGGATTATATTCTATGCTTACACTGCTTTTTCCCATGCCTTTTAGTTTACATACGTAACACCGTTAAACAAATAGCTAAAATAATCTTTCTTTTGACCTTTTTCCGCCCGAACATATAGGAGGAAAAAAGACAGAAAATTGTGGATTCCGGCACTTTACATCTTTTTATAATCATACATATAATGAATAAGCAAAAATATGGAGGGCATATGAAGAAAAAACGCAACTTCTTAATTTTACTTGTTTTTCTGCTTGTTTTGCTGTTCGTCCTGGCCTTCGCAAAGAACATAATCGCTCAGGTGGTAATTACTTCAGGCGTTAAGGCAATAACCGGGCTTGAGGTCAAGACAGGGGGTGTAAACGCGAGCATAAGGAAAACGTTTTTGGGGATCAACGGTTTAACAGTCTTTAACCCGCCTCAATTCTCGGACCGGGTTATGGTGAATATGCCGGAGGTTTACGTTGATTATAATTTAGGGGATTTTTTCAAAGGCAAGGCCCATTTCGAGGAATTAAGGATAAATTTAGAGGAGCTGATCGTGGTGAGGAATCAAGCCAACCAGGTGAATATCAAATCATTGAAAGCCCTTTTGCCTAAAGGAGAGGGTAAGCCGCCGCAGATACAGATAGACGGCTTAACCTTAAAAATAAGCCGGGTTATCTATAAGGATTATGTGTTGGGCAGTCCCGAAACCCGGGAATTTAACGTGAACATCACGGAGAAGATTGAAAATGTAACTGACCCCCAGGCGCTGGTAAGGCTTATCCTGATGCGGGCGCTATCAAAGACGAACATCGCCGGCCTTGCCGGAATAGATCTGGATAAATTAAAACAGGATATCTCTGAATCGCTCTTACGGCAGGGAGGCGGGGCGGTCGAAGAGTTAAAGGGGAAAGCGCAGGAGAAGCTGGAAGAAGTCGAAGATAAATTCAGGGATATTTTCAATAAGTAAAATGGGGTTAAGGCGAAAAGCGGAGGCAGGATGAAACTTTTTAGGGTGCCATTGGCCGCGGTTTTGGCATTGGCCATTCTTTCGGGCTGTTCAAGTTACCAGCTTTCCAGCAAAAATAAGAGCGTTATAGTAGATAAGATCTCCCCGAACACTTTTGCGGTAAATTTCTGCGGTAACGCCTATATGAGCCAGCAGGAAGTAGAGAAATACGCGATGCAGCGGGCATCCGAAGTTACGCTTTCCGAAGGTTTTGCTTATTTTGAAGTATTAAATAAGCGCGATGATTCCGAAATGTGCGCTCTCGCTTATAAAAAAATGCCTTCGGCTTCAACTCCCGGAGAAACGCAAATGGAGGCATCGCCTACCTATGAAACTCCGCAATTTATGCGGCCTAACGTTACCCTTACCATCCGTTGCTATTCTGCGTTTGAACAACTGCCGGGTAAAGCGGTCAACGCACAGGATTACCTGCGCGAGAATTTCCCGGGAATGGAAAAACAGAGTTAACGTTTATGGATCTGGATTCCGTTTTTTCTGAAAATCAGGGTATAATCCTTAAGGGCATTTTCATCGAGCGAAGCCCTGCTTTTTTGATCAGTCAAAACGTACTCGCCTAATTCCCCTTCTTTAATCAGAGAATATCTTTTCCTGTCGGAAACATGAACCGCTAAATCCCGCGGTACGGTTACAAAGGCTTTCTTTGGCAGCAGGGAAAGGGCCTCCTTCGCGGCAGTAACATGAGGGAGATCCCGGTTATATCCCAGCTGGCCGGTCCATAAATGAGAGTGTATTAAAACCGAAGAGAAAACGAACGCGCAGAGCAACGATTTCGCCTTACCGCTATTTATACACAAGTATTTTATCCAGCGGGCATCGGCGGTTCTTTTGATGCCATAAAGGGCGCCGATAACGAGGAAACAGGAAAATACTACGTTATAGTGCCAGGGGGCGGCAAGCATAGCTGGGCGGTCAGAGAGAAGGTTTATGAGCATTTCGGGAGAACCCAAAAGGGAAACGGGGCTCAACAAGGGAAAAACGGCGCCCAGAGACAAAAACATGGGAAACAAAAGGCTGAATCGGAAAAAGCTGCTTATATTGGAATGGGCAAAAATGTAGGAAAGCGGACTTTTCTTTAGGTATGCGATGAACCATGCCGCTTCCGTACTTGGCGCGTATATCTTTTGAAAATAGCCTATGATGAAAAGCGAAATAAAGAGCCAGGCTGCGCCTAATAACATAGGGGCGATAATCATTTTCGCATTTTTTTTGCTGAACAAGGCGTATATCCCCAGCGTGATCGCCACCAGCGACACGTGCTCTTTTATGGAAAGGAAGAGCAATAAAAAGGCCAGAAACGGGATGAACCTGTTTTTCACGAAAAAATAAAAAGTGAATAATAGAAAAAAAGGAGCGTACGTGATCTCGTGAGGAGGGATGATGCTCGTCGCTATTAAATAAGGGAAAAACATATAAGCCAGCACAGCGGCGATCGAGCCTTCCGCTCCTAATATTGATTTGGCGATCAGATAAAATGGTATTGCCGAGAGGGCAAGCAATAAGACTTTCAAAAATAAAAGCGTAAGGGGATGCGGAGCGAGGTAATAAAAGGGAACCAGGGTCCAGAAAAATGGAGTGTTGTGACAGGCAAAGTTTGAGCCGTATGTGGAATTTTGGAAGAACCTGCCGTGGATCGTATTCCAAAAGGTCTGGTTGTAGATCGCGAAATCCTTCGCGTTAAAAAGAGAAAATGCATCGAATTTCTTAACACCGATGCAGCTGAAGAAAACGCAATAAGAGATGATAAGCAAAAAGAGGACAAGCCTTTCTTTTTTCGCGCTGATTTTTACGGACCTGTCATCTTTGGACAGTACCGCGAAAAAATAGATCTGAGCCGCGGCCGCGACAGTCAAGGGAAAGATCGGAGGAAGGTTAGGACGCGCTATTCTGTATAAATAAAGTAAAACTAACGGGAAGAGGACGATACAGGAATAAGCCAGATTGACCGCGGGTTCTCTTTTAAAGAGAAGAGAGATACTTACGAAGATAAGGAAGAGGAGGGCGACAAAGATGAATATGGAAACAGCGCTTGCTGCATAATTATGCAGCAGGGATTTCGCCGGCTTATACCAATAGGCCAAACTAAAATCAAAGATGATGAAACTTAAGAATAGAAGGAATAACAGATGAAAAATAGAAACGGATTTAACAGAAAAAAGGAAGCGGTTTTTCATCGCGCAACCCTTATTATACTACCAATATACTTATTGCAATAGTAAAATGGCCATTCTATAATACAAGCCATGAATTCAAAGAAAAAAAACCGCGAACCCGAAGGCGTAAAGCAGCATTTTAACAGGATAGCCGCGGAGTACGATTATTGGAAGAAGAAAAACGATTATTACTATAGCTTGATCAAGGACTTCTACAGGAAGAATATTCCGCCCGGTTCGTCAGTTTTAGAGCTTGGCTGCGCCACCGGCCAGATCCTTGCCAGCGTCGAACCTAAAAGAGGGGTGGGCATAGATATTTCAGACAGCCTTATAACGCTGGCCAAATCAAAATACCCGCAATACGAATTCAATGTCGCTGATGTGGAAGAATTTACTTTTTCGGAAAAATTCGACTACTGCGTAATGAGCGACCTAATTGATCATCTCCACAATATACCCAGGGCCATCCAGAGCGCCTACGGGGCCTTAAAACCCGGGGGTAAACTGATAATCACGAGCATCAATCCTTTATGGAACCCTTTGTTCGGATTGCTGGAGAAGATGCGCCTCAAGATGCCTGAAGGGCCGCATTGTTTTATACCCAACCGGTTCCTGGAATTTTTTTGCCAGATGAAAGGCTTTAAGACCGTATGCAAGGGCGCGCTTATATTCATCCCAAAAAAGATAATCTTTATCGGCGGTATCCTTAACAGGATCATCCCGAAAACGCCGCTGTTGAATAGATTCTGCTGGGTGCAGACCCTGATAGTCAGTAAGGACCAGAAAGCCAAATTGGACTTATCATGTTCGGTGATCGTAGCCGCCTATAACGAAGAGGAAAATATCGCCGAGTGCGTTGAAAGGGTCCCGGACATCGGGAGAGAATATGAAATAATAGTTATAAACGACGGCTCCAAAGATAAAACCCCGGAAATCCTTACGGCATTAGCGCGGAAAAAGCATAATTTGAGGGTGATAAATTTTCCTGAAAACAGGGGAAAGGCATCCGCTATAGAGGAAGGGATAAGGGCCGCCCGGAAAGAGGTGATAATAATCTTGGACGCGGACATGTCCGTGGCGCCGGAAGATATACCGCTCTTCGTTGAGCCCCTGGAAAGAGGCATAGCTGATTTTATCAACGGCACGCGCCTTATTTACGACATGCAAAAACATGCTATGGCCCAGGTAAAAAGAATAGCCAATTTTATACTCGCCGTCTTATTTTCCGCGTTAAATCAACTGCGCCTGACCGATACGCTTTGCGGCACCAAGGCTTTTTTCCGAAAGGATTTTCAGGATATAAAGATACGCGGAGAAAAATGGGGCGACCTTGTCCTGCTTGAGCACGCCAAAAGAAAGGGACTGAGGATAAGAGAGATCCCCATAAGGTACTATACCCGTACAGGCGGGGTTTCCAAAATGAGATTTTCAGACGGCTTGCGGTTTATTCGATTTACTCTAAGCGCCGCCCTAAAACGCTAAAACCTTGCGCTAGCGGTCAGCAATATTAAAATTGATTTACCGGAAGGGATCCTTTAAAATCGGAGGCGCCTGAATGGCCCGCTCATCTAAGCAGGCATTCAACCTGCAAGAAACATTAAATACTGACTTAAAGAAGATCCCGGGGTTTGTACACAGGGTTTCAGAGAAAATCTTTGCTTTAACCGGAAAAAAAGAAGAAGCTTTTCACGTCAAGCTTTCATTGGAAGAGGCTTTGAGCAACGCGATGCGCCATGGCAATAAACTTAAGCCGGGAGCAAAGGTTATAGTCAAGATCAAGGCCAGCCCCAAAATGATACTCCTGGACGTGCATGACGAAGGGAAGGGGTTTGATTCTCGGGGCCTCTCGGATCCGACCAACAGGGAAAACCTCCGCTCACCTTCAGGCAGGGGTGTATTTTTGATGCGCAAGCTCATGGATAAGGTAGAATTTTACGACGGTGGAAGCGGCGTAAGGATAAGGAAGAAATTTTAAGGATATGATCCCGCGCAGAGCTGATTTCTATCTCTCCTTTGTAATCCCGGTTTTTGTCTTGTCTGTTTTAGCGCTGTTGGGAGGTGTCTTTGAGCCGCAGGAAATGGCGGCTTATGACTGGTTGATGCGCTCAAGGCCGGCGCAGCCGGTAAACGAAGAGATAGTTATAATTGAGATTTCAGACGATACCTTAAGAGAATTGGGCCAGTGGCCGTTAAGAAGGGAATTTCACGCCGCGCTGATCAAGGCCTTATCAGAGAGCGGCTGCCGCGCGATCATATTCGATACGCTTTTCAGCGAGCCGCAGGCGGCAGACGACGTTCTCGCGTTAGAAATGGAAAGATCCGGCAGGGTACTCTTGCCGTGCGCGTTTAAACTTGATCAGGATAAAAATGGATCCGGCGCGGCCCCGGCAGAGCGGCTTTTGGCCGGGGTAACTGACAAGCTGCAGGCCGCCTCCGCGGGAATAGGGCACATCAATATTTTTATCGACTCCGACGGGAAAGTCCGCCGCATTCCCTTATGGGTCCGGCACAAAGACCGGCTGTGGCCTTCCCTTGGGTTTTTAGCCGCTGCCAGGCGCCTTGGGCGCGGCGCGGATAAAGCGGCGTTTAATAAAATGCCTTTTGAGCGCCAGTCTTCTGTTTGGGTCAATTTCCCCGGGCCATGGACGCGGACATTCCGGCACTTTTCTTATATCGATATATTAAAGGCTTATGCCGCCCGCCAAAATGGCACGCCCGGCATTCTCGACCTGAGTTTTTTTAAGGACAAGATCTGTTTTGTCGGCCTTACCGCGGTTGGCACAGTGGACCTAAGGGCGAATCCCTTTGATACCGTTTATCCGGTAGTCGGGATACAGGCGAGCATCTGCGACAGCGTTTTGCGCGGCGCTTTTATTGCCAGGCCGAAATTGGCGCTGCGCGCGTTTATTATCGCGCTTGTTTTTCTCTGTGCCTTATTCGTCTGTCTCAGATTTACACTGCCAAAGGCGTTGGCGCTATGCTGGGCCCTTGCCTTGGTTTATGCCTGGCTGGCCAGGGTATTTTTTGTTACGAAAGGTATTTTCCTTGATTTATTCCTGCCGTCAGTTATTATTATAATAGGTTACGCAGGTTTTTTGCTGCGCAGATTCTTTCTGGAGATACAGCGCAGGAAGCTGTTGGAAAAAGAACTGGAAATAGCAGCTTCCATACAACGCAGCTTCCTTCCCGCGGCCTTAAAGGATTTCCCCGGGGTCCTGGCAAACGCCGCCCTTGAGCCGGCGAAGTTCGTCGCCGGTGATTTTTACGACCTCATCGCGTTGAATGAAAACACGTTAGGGGTTTTCATCGGCGACGTAAGCGGAAAAGGGATTTCCGCGGCTTTGATCATGGCCCAGGCGATCTCGCTCTTTCGGGTTTTGGCGCAGCGCGTCAGCGACCCGGCAGAGTTACTGGCAGCCTTAAACAGCCGGCTTGAACCGATCCTCAAAGGAAGGTTCGTCACGGGGGAATATGTCATTGTGCACGCGAAAGAAGGGTATTGGGAGGGAGCGTGCGCCGGACATCCTTCAGCGCTTTTTTTCGATTTTGAGAACCGGGTTCTTTTAGAGCTTCTTGGGGCTTCAGGCCCGCCGTTAGGCATAAAGAAAGACGTTTCTTACGTTACTGTACGGCGGCAATACAAAGCGGCGGATAAGATGCTGCTTTATACTGACGGGTGGATTGAGGAACGCGACCGCAGGGGAGAAGAATTCGGGATTGAGCGGTTAAAGGAAAAATTTTTGCGGGCAAGCTCCGAAAAAACAGGGATGGTTTTGCCCAACTTGCTGGCTGAACACGACGCTTTTAAGGGGGATCTCCCTCTTCATGACGATTTAACAGCGGTTGTGCTTGAATTCACCGGCCCTTAAAATACCCGGAGAGAAAAGGAGGCAAGATTATGGCGCTAACAATCAGCACACTGATAAGAAAAGAAGATAACGCGGCGATTTTCCGCCTGAAGGGGTCCCTTGACAGCGAAACTTACGAGGAATTTACAAGCGCCGCGAAAAAGGAATTAGAGGCCCCCAAGAAGGTGGTATTATTGGACTTGGAAGCCCTCGATTATATCAGTAGTATGGGCGTAAGCGCGATCTTGGAAGTACGTAAGTTATCCGAGGAGCAGGGGGCAAGCTTCATGATGGTGAATATCCCCAAGCATATAGACAAGGTTTTTCAAATAATCAATGCCCTGCCCGACATGAAGGTATTCGCGAGCATCAAAGAGGCTGACGCTTATCTTTTAGAGATGCAAAAACGGGCCAAGGAAGAGTAGGGTTTTAAAAAACGCGCGGGTGGCGGAATGGCAGACGCGCTACTTTGAGGGGGTAGTGCCGCAAGGTGTGAGGGTTCAACTCCCTCCCCGCGCACCAAAAAAATTCCCGTAGCAAGTATCGGTTGCTTATTATTAAATACTTGTTACGGGAATTAATTTTTTTGATTGTTGTTGGCCTTGCGCTGGTCTTTTACGTAGTTGCTTCTCCCGAGGCTTTTTGCGTAAGATTTTAGCTCCGCGCCGATCTCGCCTACCTGCGCCACATGCTGTATTCCCCTGAATTCGTTCGTGACCAGGCCGATAGAGACCGAAAGCAGGGGGATCTTTTGTTCCTTCCCTTGGCGATCGAGACCCATTATAAACCCGGCTTTTCTATCGGTTTCGTTATAAAACGAAGGGGACCTCTCATCGAACTCGGCGATTATTTCTTTGCAGAGATTATCGGCTACATCGGGAGTGGTGACAATGACAAAGTCATCCCCGCCGATATGCCCGATAAAGTCCGAAGGATTGCCGATCTTTTGGGTGGATTGTATCAATATGCGGGCGGTTTCGCGGATCACTTCGTCTCCGTGTTCAAAACCGTATTTGTCATTATAGGCCTTAAATTTATCCAGGTCCACGTAGCAGACCGCGAAAAGCGTCTTGCTTTCCAGGCGTGAAGATAGTTCATTCAAAATGGAGACATTGCCCGGAAGGCGCGTCAAAGGGTTGGCTTCCAGGTCCCTTGCCGTGCGCCTTAAGATCATGCGTATTCGCGCCAAGAGTTCCTTTGGCTCAAAGGGTTTAACCACGTAATCATCGGCGCCCGCGTCAATACCTCCGACTTTATCGCTCACTTCCCCTTTTCCGGTGACCATGATAATGGGTAAATGCCTTAAAAGCAGATCCTTCTTTGTTTCCCGGCAGACTTCCCGTCCGTTCATTTTCGGCATATTGTAGTCCAATAGCGCTAAATCCAGCGGTTTGGATTTAATGATCTTTAAGGCTTCTTCCCCGTCCATCGCTTTTATAATTTCGTAATTCTCTTCGGAAAGAGTGATCTCCAGGACATCGAGTATGTCCGGGTCATCGTCAGCGATCAACACCCGCGGTTTAACCACTTCAAGCCTCCTCTAAGACGGGAAGTGTAAAACTGAATGTGCTGCCTTTCCCCGGTTTGCTTTCTACCCAGATCTTGCCTTTGTGCGCCTCAATTATGTGCTTGACCAGTGATAAACCCAGGCCGGTTCCTTTTACCTGCTGGTTTATCGGGTTGTCTACGCGATAGAACTCCTCGAACAATTTCCCAAGCGCCTCGGGCGGCATACCGATACCCGTGTCAGAAACATCCACCTGTATGATATTGTCCTTGGACCTGGCCCTGATAGTGATCTTTCCTTTTTCGGGAGTGAATTTCACCGCGTTCCCGAGAAGGTTTATGAATACGCGCTCAAGCTGTGTCCTATCCGCCAGGACCGCGGGGATATCTTCTTGCACATCCGTGACCAATTCGACGTTCTTATTGCGGCATTGTATGGACATTATGTCGGTAGAGCTGAAGATTATCGCTTTTAAATCCTGATGCTCCATATTCATGACTTGCCTTCCAGATTCGATGCGGGCTATATCGAGCAGGTCATTTACCATGTGCACCAGTTCATCGCTATGCCGGTTGATCTTTTCCAGCCGCTCCTTGGCGGCTTGAGGCAATTCCCCAAGTTTACCCTCTATGAGGATAGCCGCGTAACCTTTTATCGAAGTAAGAGGGGTCCTGAGTTCATGCGAAACACTGGAAATAAAATCGCTTTTGCGTTTATTTATCTTATTTACCTCTTCGAATGCCGATGTTAGTTCGCGTGTCCTTTCTTCTACTTTTTTCTCCAGCTCCTGCTGCGCGCGCCAGGTATTCTCAAATAAACGGGCGTTTTCCAGCGCCTGTCCGATCTGGTTGCTCAATATGGTGATCAATTTTTCATCCGCGTCTGTGATCGCGGAATCAACATTCTCTGTGCCGGCGAAAAAGAATCCTTTATTCCCTTCTTTGGGCAGGATAGGGGAGATGATAAAATTTCCGGCTTTAAAAGTATGACTGATCTTTTCGTGCAAGGGCCCGTTGAGCGGGTAGGATATCGAAGAGAAAGTCTTGCCATTATTCACCAGGCTCAGGTACGCGTCTTTTTCGGCGTTCACCAGCGGTTTTATCTTTTCGATGTCTTCCGGGGCGTAACCTATGGTAAGGTAGGGGATAAAAGCATTTTCTTTGGCGCTCCATAAGAATGCCCAAGCCTTCTCAAAACCCAAATCCTCGAAAGAGGCCGATTCTATTAGTTTGAAGATCTGGCTCTCTACGAGAGTAGTGCTGATCTCGCGTGACAGCCTCTGCAAGGCGAACAACCCGGAGAATTTTTTATCCAGCTCTTCCTGGGTCCGGTTTAATTCTATGTCCGTGCGCACGATGAGTTTTGCCTGCTCATCCATCTCTTCGACGGATTTCTTTAACCTGTCTACTGTCGTCTGGAGTTTTTTGATCCTCTCGATCTTAAACATGATAAAAGCCGACATCGCGGCGATAACCAGCAGAAGAGAAATGAGGGATAATAGCATAGCGTTCACTCTATTAGCCTCCGATATTCAGAATAGCGATACTCTGATTATGAAAATAAGCCTGTCCGTGGTAACTTATAGCCTTTAAGGGGGCCTGTTCCCCGTAAGTATATAACCCTATAATCGGCACGTCCTTGCCAAAGCCCTCTTTAATTATTTGAAGCTCCTGATTAGCTTCCCTGCGCAAAAGCGTGTATCTGGAAGTGGAATCGAAAACAAACACGGCATTTTTGATCTCACCCTTGTTTATATCCGCGGCCGGAAAGGAATTCCTTTTTGCTTCATCCAGCGCCTGCCGCGTCGCGTTCAGGCAGGATTTTTTTGTACCGATCATCAACCGGACCAGGCTGCCTTGTATAACATTTCCCTGCATCCTGAGCCAGCCGTCATTTTCTATTTCCAGTATATTCCTTAAAAGATATTCTTCTTCGCCCGGGATAAACATCCCTATCGGATATAATGTTGAAACAAGCCTTATCTCTTTCTGGAGTTGAGGCAGTTCCCGCGCAAGATATTCCTCATAAACCTTTACCGCGGGCTTGCCGTCAATTTCGTATATAATGTTGCCTGCCGACCTTGTGATCGTGCGCGGCTTACCGAGCGGTTTCCAGCCGTGTTTTATTCCCAGCCCGAAATTCAACTTTCCTCCCAGCAATATGCCTACCGCGCTGTCCGTAAGCACCTCCTGGTTGAAATACAGATAAGTCCTTAAAAACCGCATATTATCGGAGGCAGAAGCGCCGGCCAAAGGGAAGCTCTTGCCGAGTCTCTCCTGGATGCCGTTAATGAGGTTGGATCCTTCTTCTATCAGGCCGTCGGAGAAAATTATGCTTAAGTCCCGGCGCATGTCGCGGAAGCCGTGGAGCAATCTTTCCCCCAGCTCTCTTCCGGCGTTTAAGGCGGTCTTTTCCTTAATGTCTTTTACGCAGGCAACACTGAAATGCATATGCGCGGGCATGCTTAAAAGCATGACTGCCACGCCGTGTTTGAATATGCCGGCATTACAGATGACGGCCGCGCTGCTGCAGCCGATAATAGGCACCTGGCTTTTCAGCGACAAACCTATTGTTTTTAATAACCCGACGGAGGCCAGGTCGACGGAACTGAAGACTATCGCCAGATCAACTTTTTCACTGTACAGGTTTCCCATGGCCTGCCTGGCTGCCTGGCGGGCCGCCGTAATGGGTTCTTTATCCGTGCTTAAACCTATGCCTACTTTCATGGAGGCTTATGCCCCTAGGTCCTCTTTTTTTATCCCTAATTCGCTCATAACCGCCTGCCGGTTGACGGTAAAATTACGGCAGAGCGAAGTAACCCGGCGAATATCGGTTATATCTTTTTTTAAAAGTAATTCCAGCAATTTCCCGCGTACCCTGGTTTCGTCCATAATGTCTTTCGCGCTTTTACCGCTGATCTGGACGAGCCGGTCGCGGAAGATGCTGCTCACGTTGGACTCATGCATCTGCCTGCCGGACAGGTCATACGCCCACAGGGTAGATAAAAGCACCATCTTTTTTTCCATACCCGCGGTTTCCACCAGCTCAGCTACTACCCTGTGTATCCTGCCGTCGATATTATACCTGCGCATGATCACGAATACATCCACCAGGTTAACCAGGACATCAGGGACGTTCATCGGCTCATTCTCCATCCGCATTATCGTTTCTCTGGCGGTTGAGGCGTGCAATGTGCCCATGCAGTACTTGCCTATGTTCATGGCGGTCATCAGATCCTCCGCCTCTTTGCCTCTCACTTCACCGACGATTATCCTGTCCGGACGCATGCGCAGCGCGTTTTTTACCAGGTCCGCGAGGCTGGTTTCTTCATCGCTTTCCAGGCGCGCGCAATTTTCTTCAACGCCTGTATTCAATTCCAGAGTATCCTCGATAACCACTATCCGTTCCTTCTCCGGTATAAAACTAAAAAGCGCGTTTAATAAGGTGGTTTTTCCGGTACCCGGCCCGCCAGAAATTATTATGTTCGCGGGTTTAACGCCCAAGCCTTCCGAGTAAATCCAAAGCTGCGCTGCCAGTTGGGGGGTAAGCGTGCCGCTTTTGATCAGCTCGATTATGCTCAAAGGTTTCTCTTTGGCGCGGGTTATAGTTATCTGGGGCCCAAATGGCGAATAAACGATATTTACCCGGCCCTTTATCTCTGAAAGCTCGACGTTGTTTATCTTATTTATTGTTTTGCGCCCGGAGAAAATTATCAGTTTCTTAATGAAGAGATCCAATTCTTCCCTGGAAGAAAACCTTCTATCCGTTTTGATCAGCCCCGACTTGGTTTTGCGTACGTACATGGGGGAAAGGTTATTGATCATGATATCTTCTATCTCGGGATCGCTTAAGAATTCTTCGATGATGCCGTACGAGAGGAATTCTTTGAAAAAACCTTCCATCTCGAGGCCCTTGGACTTGCGGATAAATCTTTGCAGCTGGTGGGAGTTATTATAAACTTCCAGAAAGACCTGGAAAATGACGTCCCGCTTATGGGTAAAATCCTGCAGAAGAAATATTTTTCCGCTTAATTTATCGAGGATCTCGTTCTCAACCGCTATTTTTTCCGGGTCCATTTTTCCCCTCCTTGGCAGCGCTGATATACCAAAAATATACCAGAAAGCGGCGCAAAAAGCAATCAAAGAAAATGCCCTTGACGCCTTCGCGAGAGTTATGTTATCATTATTTGCTTTAAAGCAAGCCGGCCCCATCGTCTAGCCTGGTCTAGGACGCGTGGTTCTCAGCCACTAAACACCGGTTCAAATCCGGTTGGGGCTACCAGTAAATGATCCCTCCCGGGAGATAGTTCTCCCGTTCGTAAACACTCCAAAATTTCGTACCTCAATTTTGTCGCACTCACGGGATTAATTCCGGCTTATAAGTTACGTCGTTGCACTCCGTAACTTATGCCGTCATTATAAATCCGGTTGGGGCTATTTACTTATTTATAACGAAATTCCCCCCGCAGCCGAAATCCCTTCTTAATAACTTGACAATTCGATATATCTGATGTAACATACTTTTCATACATTTCCTATTTATCAGATAAAAATGAGGAGGGGATATGAAGGGTTCGATGAAGGGGAAGATCTTCGGCACGGTCACCGTTGGAGAACGCGGCCAGATGGTCATACCGGCGGAGGTCCGAAAGGTTTTCAAGATCAAAACCGGGGATAAGCTTATCGTTTTGGCTAAGCGCGATACGCTCAGTCTTGTCCCGGCGGAAAGCTTCAGCCAGTTTTTAAACGAGGCCTCCGAGATCATGGCCAAGTTCAAGGCAAAAACGTAGAAAACTTCATGGCATTTCACTATCTTCGTCTTTTTATAATAATTCTCATCTTGCTTCCAAGCGGCTTTTGCTCAAATGCGGGGGCAGAAGAGGCCCTTAGCTGGCAGGACTGCCTGAGGGAAGCGGCGAAGAATCATCCTGACTTGATCGCGGCCCGGGAGAGCGTAAAGCAGTCGCAGGCCGCCAAAACGATTACCGCGAGCGCTCTCTTCCCGCAGGTAGACAGCCGCCTCTCCGCCCAAACCGCGAGGACCGATACGGGCTCCATCAGCTCGACCGCGGATTCATATTCATACGGTGTAAGCGCAAGCCAATTATTCTTCGACGGCAGCAAGACCATTAACGATGTAAGGGCGGCAAGCGAGGATATAAGCGCTTCAAAGCAGTCCTTCAGGTTCACTTCCGCTACGGTGAGGTTCCGCTTACGCAGCGCGTTTATAAATTTGCTCAAAAGCCAGGAATCGCTTAAGATCGCCGAAGAGATTTTTGAGATCAGGAGGCAAAACCTGGAACTGATCACCTTAAAGTATGAGTCCGGCCAGGAGCATAGAGGCGCGCTCCTTACGGCCGAGGCGGACTTGGCGCGCTCCAAATACGTGATCGCGCAGGCGAGAAGGGATTTTGAGGTAAGCCAGCGTGAGCTCGCCAAAGAAATGGGCAGAAAAGAATTAGTCCCAATGCAGGTAACCGGCGGTTTTGAAATAAAAGAGGCCGTTAAAGAAAAACCTGATTTAGAGGCTTTAGCCGAAAATAATCCTTCGCTTCTGCAGGCCGCGGCGCGGGCCAGCGCGGCGAATTTCAGCCTCAGGTCCGCCTACGCCAATTTTTCGCCAGCCCTCACAGGTTCGGCCGCCGCGACCAAAACCAGCCAATATTGGGCGCCGAAAAATGACCAATGGAATCTGGGCTTGGCCTTGTCCATGCCTGTCTTTGAAGGCGGCCTGAGGTTCGCTCAGGTCTCTCAGGCAAAGGCCTTATTAAATCAACTCAGGGAAAATCAACGGAGCACCAAGGACAGCGTTGTTTTAACCATGGAACAGGCCTGGGCGGCGCTCCTTGACGCTTTGGATAATCTGGAAGTGCAGAAAAAATCCCTTTTCGCGGCGGAAGAGCGTTCGAAGATCGCTGAGGCGCAATATTCAGTAGGCTTTATTTCGTTCGATAACTGGACGATCATCCAGGATAACCTGGTCAGCGCCAAAACCGCTTTACTTGACGCGCAAGCGCAGGCCCTGGCCAGAGAGGCAGAATGGGTCCAGGCGAAAGGAGAGACGTTGGAATATGAATAAAAAAAGAGGGTTTTTTATAATCATCGTCTTTACTCTCATCGTCGCCGCTTTCCTTGCGGCGAGAATGAAAGGCAGAACCAGGCCCGCGGAAATAATCGAAGAGATAAGGCCCGCCGTCGGTAATATAGAGACCTTTGTCTCTACCACGGGGACCGTCTTGCCAAAGAACCGGCTTGAGGTAAAGCCTCCGGTAGCCGGCAGGATCGAAAGCATAGAGGTAAAAGAAGGGGAAAAGATAAAGGCAGGGTCGACTTTGGCCTGGATGAGCTCAACCGAGCGCGCCGCGCTCCTTGATTCCGCCAGGGGACAGGGAGAAGACGCCTTAAAGTACTGGAAGGAAGTTTATAAGGCTATCCCTTTGCTGTCGCCTATCGACGGGGAGGTAATAGTAGCCACCACCCAGCCCGGCCAGACAGTTACTACAACCGATCCGGTAATCGTTCTGTCCGACCGGTTGATCGTGCGCGCCCAGGTGGATGAGACCGACATCGGTAAGATCAAGGAGGGCCAAAACGCGTTTGTGACTCGCGACGCTTACCCGGATACTAAAATAAAAGCTGTGGTCGAGCATATATACTACGAATCCAAGACCGTAAGCAACGTAACCGTCTATCAGGCGGATCTATTGCCGGAAGAGGTTCCTTACTTTTTCCGTTCCGGGATGAACGCCTCTATAGACTTTATAGAAAAAAGCAAAGAAGGCATACTCACCATACCCAAGGAAGCGGTGCGCCAAGAGAAGGAAGAGTCTTACGTCCTGCTTAAACAGGAAGGCAGCGGTGAACCGGTAATGACGCGCGTTATCCTGGGGGCATCCGACGATAAGAACGTTGAAATTATTTCGGGCATCGGCGCGGCCGACACTATCATTATATCAAAAGAGAAATACGCGCTTCCTCGGGCCTCCTCCGGAGGAAGCCCGTTCCTGCCAGGCCGGAGAAGATAATGCTGGAATTAAAGAATATACACAAGACTTACCGCATGGGACAGGTGGATGTAAAGGCCCTTGACGGAGTATCTCTCAAAATAGAGCCGGGAGAGTTTGTGGCGATCATGGGCCCTTCGGGTTCCGGTAAATCAACACTAATGCACATCCTGGGGCTTTTGGACAGGCCCGATACTGGAGAATACCATTTAGGGGAGAGAAGGATCGATGAGCTTTCGGACAATGAGCTTTCCGGGATACGTAACCGTTTAGTGGGTTTTATCTTCCAGCAGTTCCATTTATTGCCCAGGATGACCGCTTTGCAAAACGCGGAGTTGCCTCTAATTTACGCTGGTAAGCGTCATTTAAAAGAAAAGGCAAAAGAAGAATTGGAAGAAGTGGGCCTGGGGGAGAGGATCAACCATAGGCCAAACGAACTTTCCGGAGGGCAGCAGCAGCGGGTCGCCATCGCCCGTTCACTCGTAAATAACCCGTTCATTATTCTGGCGGACGAGCCGACAGGCAACCTCGACTCTAAAAGCAGGGAAGAGATAATGGCTATTTTGAAGGGATTGAACGCCAAGGGAAAGACGATCATTATCGTTACCCACGAGAACGCGGTCGCCCTTCAGGCCAGGCGCGTCATACGCATGCTGGACGGCAGGATCATCTCCGACGATAAACAGGGTACGCAAATACCTGCCAGGCAAGAGACGTCCGAGAACGTAACGGACCCGGTCTTATCTAAAAGCGAAAGCAAGGCAAGGCAGACGGAATTCTTCGATTACCTGCGCCAGGCGGCCTCCGCGATGTCCGCTCACAAAATGCGCTCTTTTTTATCCATCCTCGGGGTATTGATAGGCGTCTCGGCGGTTATCGCCATGCTCGCGCTGGGAGAGGGGGCGAAGGCATCGATCCAAAAGGAGTTGGCTTCTTTAGGCTCAAACCTGCTGGTAGTCCGGCCCGGATCACCCAGAGTGGGCAGGGTAGCCTTGGAGTCCGGCTCTGCTACTCGTTTTACTTTCCAAGATGTCGCCGCTATCAAAAAGCTTACCGATGTAGTTGAGAAAGTAGCGCCCGCAGTCTCGGGCAGGGGCCAGATAGTCTACGCCAATAAGAATTGGAATACCCGCATAGAAGGAGTGGGGGTAGATTATGCCTCTATCCGCGCCGCCCATCCGCAGGTCGGAAGGTTCTTCACGCAAGAGGAAGAGAGGCTGAGGGATAAAGTCATTATCCTGGGGACAACCGTGGCCAGGGAGCTTTTTGGCGAGGCCAATCCAGTGGGGGAAACGGTCAAAGTCAACCTTTTGAATTTCAAGGTGGTCGGCGTGCTGCCCGCGAAGGGAGCCACGAGCTGGCACGACCAGGATGATACCTTACTAATACCGGTTACTACGGCGATGTACCGGGTCTTTGGGAAGGAATATATCGACGCCATTTATGTGCAGGTAAAAAGCCCGGAACTGATCCAGGCGGCAAACGGCACGATCTCGGAGCTGATCATAAAACAGCATCGCCTAGATAAAAACGGAGAGGATACCTTCCAGATACGCGACATGTCGGATATCAAAAACGCGCTTGAATCCACCACAAGGACCATGTCGCTCTTGCTGGGTTCTATAGCGGCTATATCGCTCCTGGTGGGAGGTATAGGTATAATGAACATCATGCTGGTTTCGGTAACCGAGCGCACACGCGAGATCGGCCTGCGCAAGGCCATAGGCGCCACCAATAAGGATGTCCTGGCGCAGTTCCTCATTGAAGCGGTGATGATGTCTTTTATAGGAGGTTCCTGCGGGATCCTATTAGGGGCGGGAATTTCGGCGCTGATCACCTTTTTCGCGGGTTGGGCGGTGAAGGTCTCCTGGTTTTCCATAAATCTCTCCGCGGGTTTCTCCTTGTTGATAGGGATCGCCTTCGGGATGTGGCCGGCGCGCAAAGCTTCGCAGCTCGACCCGATCGAGGCGCTGAGATACGAATAAGGTATTCACAAGAATACATAAAATATATTGACTTGTAATTTTTTATCTGTATATTATTAACTAATAATCTTTAAAAAAGGAGAACGTCTTATGACCACGCGCAAAGCCGCGCCTGCCGTTTTGATTTTCTCAGCCGCTTTAATCCTTTCCGCCTCTTCTGGTTGCAAAAAACTCGAAAACCTAAGCTCAAAAATGAAACCGGTTCAGCCCCCCAAGGGGACGATCATCGCCAAAGTAGACAGCCTCTTTGTTACCGCCGAGCAATTAGAGCAGGAAATTGAGAATTATAATCAGTTAATAGATAATCCCGCGGGAAAAATAACCACGCGCGAACAGAAACTAGCCTACCTGAACGACGAATTAATAAGGCGCTATTTATTCTATTTAGAGGCGAAGGAAAAGCGCATGGATGAGCGGCCGCAGACACAGGAGATCCTGCGTACCCTGGAAATAAATGTTCTGGCCAACCAGCTCATACAGGATGAGATAGGGAATATGACCGTTACCTCGTCGGAAGTAGAGGATTTTTATAAAATCTATAAAGACCAGTATCAGCAGGCCGAAGAGAGAAAGGTCAGGGAGATCGCCGTTGATTCCGAGCAGGAAGCGAAAGACGCGTTAGTCCAATTGCTCCAGGGGGCGGACTTTCCCGGCGTAGCTGTCCAGCGTTCACGCGCGGAGAGCGCCGCCAAGGGGGGAGACCTGGGATTTATTAAAAGAGGCGACAGGGGGCCGGATTTCGCGGCTTTTGATGAAGTCGCCTTTTCCCGTTCTTTAGCCGCGGGACAGATCAGTAATATCTTCAAGCTGAAAGACAAGTATTATATTATCAAGGTAGAAGCGGTAAGAGGGGGCCAGGCAAGGCCTTTGTCAGAGGTATGGGACGAAATAAACAGAACGGTCTTATTCCTGAAACAGCAACAGAAACTTCAGGAGATATCCGCGAATCTGTCAAAAAAGAACAAGGTAACCATATACGACGATAAAATAAAGTAATGCAAATGCAGCAAATCCAAAAGCGCCTTCCTTTGATCATTGCGATCGCCTGCGGTATCTGGGCGATATTATTGCTGAATAGCTATCTTAAGCGCCGCGAGACAGAGATCTGGGAAAGGATACAGCAATCCCAGCGGCAGGCGCAGCCGTCCCGGGCCCCAGAGCAGACGGCGATTGCCCTGGTGGCACAGAAAGACATACCCATCCAGGTCCCTATTACCCCCGCGGACCTTGTAATCAAAGAGATACCTGTCGAATATATTCAGCCCGGGTCAGTCACTTCGCTCGATGAGGTTATTGGGCAAATAGCGGTGGCGCCCATTGCCGCCGGAGAGCAGATAATGAGAAATAAACTGCTTCCTCCGGGGAAAATAGGCAAAACCTTGTCTGAGATCACTCCGCCCGGAAAAAGGGCCGTAAGCGTTCCGGTAGATAATATGGCGAGCATCGCAGGCCTGATCCGGCCCGGAAATTTTGTGGATGTACTCGCTTTAATAGCGATTCCGCAGGCTCAAGGGGCCCATCCGGACAAGGCCGAGCCGCGTTTAATAACGCTCTTTCAGAATATCGAAGTTTTGGCAGTGGGCGGGGAATTCGCTCCGGCCGCGCAAGCTGAAAGACAGGAGCAGGCGAAGATTCCGACCGCTGCGGCCGCCGGGGCGGTTACCCTGGCACTCAGTCCTCAAGAAGGAGTTTTGCTCAGCTTTGTCCAGGAGCACGGCAAGATCAAATTAGCTTTACGTTCATCTGATGACACCAAGGAAGAAGCGGTTAAACCCGCGGATTGGGACACTTTATTCCAGCATTTATATCCCAGCCAAGCAGGTCCTGGAGGCAAACAACAGACGGTCGAGATTTACCGCGGCCTGAACAAGGAAATTGTGCCTTTGCTCGAAAAATGAAAAACACGCTAAAGATTTGCGCGGTTTTATCTTTCATTATACTTTGCGGTTTTAACCCGGCTTTTGTGCAGGAGCCGGAGAAAGAAGATTCCTTGTCCATGTACAAAGGCGAAGTCAAGGTCCTTACCGTGGACAATCCGACGCGAGTCGTGGTGAATAACCCGGCTGTAGCCGATGTCGCTTCAGTAGATAAGAAAGAATTGGTGATCGCGGGGAGGGGGCAAGGTTCCACCAGCTTGATCTGGTGGGATGCCCACGGCCAGCACTTGATTCAGCTTGTGGTTTTTCCGGAAGATATGGGTTCGGTCAAGAACAGCGTCGACAATATCTTGAAAGAAATGAATATCGCTACGGTTTCGGCAAGGGCGATCAACAGTGAAGGCAAAGTCCTGCTTTTGGGCACGGTCAAGACTCCCCAGGAACTGGAGCGGATCAATGTCGCGTTGGCTTCGAATAAGGCAAAGCTCATCAATGTCATCCAGGTAAAAGAAGAAGAGGCGGTAATAGGCATAGACGTGCAGGTCCTGGAACTGGATAGGGATGCCACTTCCACGTTAGGATTCAGCTGGCCGGGTTCGATCGATATTACCGAGGTGGGCTCTCCCGCGCTGAATACCGCCGCCGGTACAACTTGGGGGCAGCTCTTCAGAGTACTTAATGTAAGCAGGGACGCGTTTACTCTGACCCTGGACGCCTTAGCCCAGGAGGGTAAAGCGCGCATACTTTCTCAGCCGCAATTATCCTGCCAGAGCGGCAAAGAGGCAGAGCTATTAGTCGGCGGAGAAAAACCTATATTAACCACAACTGTAGCGGCCACAACCGGAGCAACGGGCACGAGCGTGGAATACAAGGAATTCGGTATAAAATTAAAGATAAAACCTTCGGTCACCGAAGATAAAAAGATCAAACTGGCTCTGAACGTTGAAGTAAGCGAAGTGCAGACTCCGGAAATCCTCGGCTCAGCCAACTCTCCTACAGCCAGGGCTTACCCGCTTACCAAACGTAATGCCTCCACGGAATTGTTCCTTAATGACGGCCAGACCATGGCCATCGGCGGCCTTAAAAAACAAAAAAGCGACGAGGATATCCGCAAAACTCCGATTTTAGGTGACGTGCCTTTGCTGGGGCTGGCTTTTAGGAAAAAGACCACCAGGATAGGCGGAGGAGAAGGAGAAAGAGGGGATGTTAATTTATTTATTACGCTGACTCCCACCATCCTGAAAGAAGCCCCCCCAAAGGCAGAAGCGAAATCCCAGGTAGAACCTGCGGCGGACGAGAAGCCTCCGGTAAAATCTAAGGCTAAAGTCGCGAAGGCCCCAGCTTCTGCCGCGAAAGAGCAAACATCCGGATTCACCAGGAGATCCTACACTCGAAAAAGCCCGGCTCCGGTTGACGAATATGTCCGTCGGGTTTCCTATCTGGTACGCCGCAATTTCTCCTATCCTTGGGCGGCCAAACAAGCCGGGATAGAAGGTTCTGTAAAACTTGCCCTCAGGGTGGATAAAACCGGCCAATTATTGGATGTGGAAGTCAGGGATTCATCCGGTTACGCCGTGCTCGATGAAAACGCGGTGAACATCATTAAAAAAGTCGCTCCCTATCCGCCTTTTTCTCCGCAGATGGAACAGAAGGAACTCTGGATAGACCTGCCCATTGTATATAAAAATAAATAATCATTATGGCCCAGACAATATCGATATTCAGCACTAAAGGCGGCGTAGGCCGGACATTTATCGCCGTTAACCTGGCGGTAAGCCTCGCCGTAAAATTTAAAGGGAAAAAGATCCTTCTTCTGGATATGGATTCCGATCTGCCGGGTGATATGGCCAGGCTTTTGAATCTTAAACCGCAGAAAGTCTTGAATACGCTTTTGCGCGAAGGCCATAAAGAGGCGTATTCTTCCGACGAGCTTAAAGAATATATCATACGCGATCCTGCCAGCGGACTGGATTTCGCGACTTTTACCCTTCACACAAAAGATATAATGGGCGTCCATTTAGACAGCGATTTCCTTTCGGCCATATTGGAAAACCTGGCAAAGGAATACGATTTCATCATCGCGGACAATGGCCGGGCATTTAATAAGCTGCTCATCTCTTTCCTGGAACGTACTAATCTTATCCTGCTTGTAACTAATCCGGATATGCTTTCCGTTTCCCAGGCGAAAGAGGCGATCGAGACGCTGCAGTCTTTATATTTTCCGTTAAAAATGATCAAGGTTATATTGAACCGGGCGGAGAGCCTTGGAGGGGTAACCTGGCGGGAGGTTAAGACGGTATTGCCCTGTGACATAATCGCGCGCATCCCTTCAGAAGGTAAAGTCATCGGTTCGGCTTTAAACCGTCAGGTACCGGTTATCCTCGACAGCCCGCGCAGCCGCGCGAGCGCCGCCCTGAATACTTTAGCCGAAGACCTGACCACGCATTATGAATATTTTATCCCCTTGCAGGAGCTGGAAGGGATCTTTTCCGGCCAGTCTGCGCCCAGGGAAAAGATCCTGGTTCAAGAGACAACTACCCTTGAATCGCTTTCTTTGCAGGGAAAGCCCAAGATAGAGAAAAAAGAGGGTCCTGAAGACAAGATCGATGAATTGAAGCAGCGCATCCATCGCCGTCTTATTCAGGAGTTGGATCTGCGCCGGCTGGACCGTGTAGCCGGAGACATGGCAAAAGTCGAAGGGCTGAGAGAGCGGACCATTAAGCTTGTCAGCAATGCCCTGGCGGAGGAATCCGGGATCCTGATTACTTCCAGGGAGGAGCGCGAACGCATCATCAAGGAAATAGTCGATGAAGCGCTTGGGTTAGGGCCATTAGAAGACCTGATCAACGACGAGGAAATCAGCGACATATTAGTCAACAATAAGAACCAGATATATGTGGAAAAACGCGGGAAATTACAGCAGTCTAAAAAAAGGTTTGTTTCGAATGAACAGGTGCGTCAGATAATTGAGCGCATAGTAGCGCCGCTTGGCCGTAGGATAGATGAGTCAATGCCTATGGTGGACGCGCGCCTTGCCGACGGCTCGCGCGTGAATGCGATCATCCCCCCGCTTTCTTTGACCGGGCCTACCTTAACTATAAGGAAATTCGGCGCTGAGCGCCTGAAGATTTCAGACCTTGAAAGGCTCAACGCGGTAAATGATACAATGGCGCAATTCCTTAAGGCGTGTGTTTTGTGCCGGAAGAACGTCATAGTTTCCGGAGGGACAGGCTCAGGCAAGACTACTGTCCTGAATGTGCTTTCAGAATTTGTTCCTGACGGCGAAAGGATAATTACCATCGAAGACGCCGCGGAATTAAAACTGCATCATGAACACTGGATAAGGCTGGAATCGCGTCCCCCGAATATCGAGGGTAAAGGCGCGATCTCAGTACGGGATCTGTTCCGCAATTCATTGCGTATGCGGCCTGACCGTATTATCATCGGCGAATGCCGGGGCCCGGAAACGCTGGATATGCTCCAGGCAATGAATACCGGACACGATGGCTCAATGACCACGCTGCACGCGAATTCTACCCAGGATGTGTTATCCCGCCTGGATTCACTTATCCTTATGAGCGGTATTGAAATTCCTTTGCGCGCGATCCGGGAGATGATCGCATCCTCCATAGATGTTATTGTACACACCGCCCGCCTTTCTGACGGCTCCCGTAAAGTGACGCAGATAACCGAAATCACCGGCATGCTCGACGAAGTGCACATCGGCCTGCATGATATATTCGCCTTTCATCAGGTAAATGTGGATGAACGCGGCAAGATCAACGGCAATTTCGAACCCACCGGCGCCATACCTACCTTTTTTGAGGAATTCCACAGGCGTGGCATTCCTTTGTCCGCGGATTTATTTAAGAAAAAATGAAGGTAATTAACCTGTCGAGGAATACCATCCTTGCCGATAAGGCGGCAAAGGCAGAAAGCCCTTTTGCCCGGCTCGTAGGACTTTTAAAACGTAAGTCTTTAGACAAGGGCGAGGCATTGATCCTGTCGCCCTCCAGCGGCATACATTCCTTTTTTATGCGCTTTACCATAGACGCGTTGTTCCTGGATAAGACCGGGAAAGTAATCGCTATCCTGCCGTCTTTCAAACCCTGGCGCCTGAGCTCGATCTATTTTTCTGCTCATACGGTCATCGAATTACCTGAGGGTACTATTAACCTCACCCAATCCCAGCCTGGGGACACCATCCAAATTAAATAGGGACAGCGCCCTATTTCTTGGTATTGTTCGGTCGCCTACCTTTCGGTAGTTCAAATAATTTCCGCTTGAATTTTGATTCCAGCGTTTCAATAAAGGCAGCCGCCCCTAAAGGCCGTCCGGAAAGCGTACATTTTCTTATATGCCGTAATGAGCTTTCTTCTTCCGCAAAATCAATGTATTTTTTCCATGAATCATTGGACATGCCTATGATCTCAAGGAAATTTCCAAGTTCAATTGGAAGGCGGGAATTCTTATCGATATGGGGCATTGCGCTTGACCAAGGCCACTGCCAAGGTTTTTCAACCAGCCCTGCGCGCACAGGATTTCTTTCGATATAACGTCCAGCAAGTATAAGGTGCGGTTCATCTAATACGCAAGAATAGAAACGCCCTTGCCATAGATGTCCTTTTTGTTTCGACTTACTATTAAAGTACTGAGAATAACGCATATGAGCTGCATTAAATGTCCTGGCCAGGGAATCAGAGACATTTGGAATAGCGATAAAATGAATGTGGTTTTGCATAAGACAGTACACCAAAATGGAGAGATTGTATTTAAGACTATATTCTTGAATCCAGGCTAAGTAGAAGTTTTTATCGTTAGCATTAGAAAACACATCTTGTTGATAATTTCCTCTTTGAGTAATATGGTGAGGTAATCCGACGGCAACGATTCTAGCCATTCGAGGCATGTCGACCTCCTCAGTATAATTGACGTAAAACAGAGAAAATTCTAACTAAAAGTTTACGTGAAAATGGGCGCTGTCCCCCATTCTAAAATGGGCGCTGTCCCCCATTAAAATTGGGCGCTGTCCCCCATTAAATAACAATTATCTTGACAATGCGCCTGGATTGTGATAATTTCTGCTTAGAAATAATGTCCATATTAACAAAAAGAATGTCCACATAAATGTCCAATGCTTAAAAATTATAAATTAACTCAAGAAATCGAAGATTTTATTGTTGAAGAAAAGAAAAATAACTCTAAGCTATCCTGCCGGGGCCTTACTATCTTAATTCAACAAAAATTCCAAAAGGAGATCTCCAAATCTTTGATCAATAACGTAATAAAAAAGAATAATCTCAGCGGCCCCGTCGGCAGGCCCAGGACCCGTGAAATTATAGTCAAAAAAGAGACGGAAAAAGAAATAGAGAAGAAGCCGGTACCGCCCCTACCCGGTAACTACTTGCTGGAGAATGGCGGGTTTTTTCTGCTAAAGGCAGCTGACCTAAGATTGGGCCTGACTTTCCATCTTGCGGACGGCATTTCCGGCCGTATCCCTGAAATAACCAGCCAGATCATCGAAACGCTGATTTACTCTCCGCACTATAAAGATAAGAAGAGCCTTGCTTTTTTGGTTGAAGAAGAGGTAGCCGAAGAAACATCAAAGCGATTCTCAGAGCGGCTAGCGGGCATTCCTTTGGGTGAGCTTAGGTCTCTGGCTAAGGAAATCGATATCAATACTAACTTCAACGATATCAATGAGTTATGGGAAAACAGCATCTCCCGGCTGAGCTCTTTTTTATCACATTATTTCCCCGGAGAATTCCAATTTATGGAATTTGACGCCATGTTCCAGCGTTTTTTTTCTCTTGCCGCCAAACTTGAATCTAAACCAGAACTTCTTACAATCCAGCTCTTCCACCCCAAAGATTTCCCTTGGATCAATGATGCCGTTTGGTATGAAGGTTTTTCTCATGCCTCACAGAGCCTTAATGAGGCCCGGATCTTTACTCCTAAAAAGCAACTGATCAGGATAAATCCTAAAGTAGAGATTTTATAGGGAAACGCTTTCCATAACCCCCTTAATTCGCTTGACATCGCAACTATATATGATATATTTTAAATGCCAGTTCGAAAAGGTTATTCTGAAAGAAAAAGTGCAGGATAGCAAAGCCACGGAGAAAGAGAATTTAATTTGTATGAACCGGGTTGCCGAAATTGGTAACCAGGTTTTTTAATTTAGGAGTTTCTAATGACTTTAAAAAAGTCTAAAGAAGATTGGGCTCAGGGTCAGTCAATCTTTGAATACTTCATCTTAACGACCGTCGTAGTGGCGGTCGTTTTATTTTTTGCGAACACTCCGTATTTCAAAGGCATTAAGGCATCTTGCGCGAATGCCTTTGACCGCGCGGTGGGGGAGATATTGAAATGAGAAGGGGCCAAAGCATAATCGAATACGCGTTATTGATCGGCATAGTGGCGGCGGCATTCTTGGCTATGCAGCTTTATATGCAGCGTTCAGTTCAGGCGAATTTTAAACTTATTGAGGATCAGGTAAATGCGGAGGCAAAGCCTTAAAGTAAGACAAGGAGGTGTGAGGGCTATGCGCAGAAATAAGGGTCAGAGCATACTGGAATACGTCATAGTTTTAACCGCGATCGTGGCGGTGATAGTTATAGGGGCAGCTAAGTTTGCCAGCAAGGACAAGGGCAGCGGCGTAGGCAAATTGATGGACAGCGCGGGCAGTAAAATAACTACATCTACGGGTAAGATCGCCGAGATCAAATAACAGGAGGTCTTATGTTAAAGCGCAAAAAGGGCCAGAGCATATTGGAGTATGTGGTTGTCCTCGTCGCGATAGTCGCGGTCATTGCCTGGGCGGCCAAGGAAATAATCGGCAAGGCGGTAGGAAAGGGGCTTGATGATGCCCGGACCACCGTCGGTAATGCCGCGGATAATTTGGCAAAATAAGCTTTCGGGAGGTGAAAAATGCTATTTAATCGCAAGGGTCAGAATACAGCCGAATACGCGATACTCATCGCGCTGGTTGTGGCCGTCGCAGTAGCCATGCAGACCTACGTAAAAAGGAGCATGCAGGGCGGGGTAAAGTACACAGTGGATAAACTTAAAAAGGGAGAAACGGGTACAGGCCAGTACGAGCCGTACTACCTGCAGTCCCAATACCAAACGACTCAGGGAGCATTTCAGGATATAGAAGAAACCAAATTGGGCGGCGGTGTTGAACGTACTTACGCGGGCCAGGGAGGCTCAGGCGAAAAGAAGACTACCCGTGCCGGTTATCAAAAAACAACCGCTTATGAAGAACCTCAACAGGGAGGTGAATAACATGACCAGGAACCAGGGCCAGAGCACACTGGAATACGCCTTGATCATCGCCGTAGTAGTTGGCGCGCTCCTGGCGATGCAGATATATTTCAAGCGCGGAGTACAGGGTAAGCTGCGTGAAGCGACCGATGACATCGGCGGGCAATATTCAGCGGGTAATGTTCAAGCTAAATATATAACCACTCAGGCAGGAGACAAGGTTACTAAAGAAATGGTAGGGACCGAAGAGGCCGGAGGAGAAGGCGCTATAAGGACAGAAGTTATCACGGCCGCGGAGGTGACAACCAGCGCGAGCGGCGAGGGTGCCGAAAAGATCACCAAGACGTTCAAGCAGGAATTAGACGAACAGGGCTTGACGCCGAAGCAATAAGGGGGTGAAGAGATGAGGAGATTTAATAAAAAGGGTCAAAATATGGCAGAGTACTCCATCCTTATTGCCCTGGTAATTGCCGCGGCCATCGGCATAAAAGTCTACGTCCAGAGAGGGATCCAGGCGAGGATACACGATGAGTCTGACGAGATGTTTAACGCGGTAAAGGACGCGGATTGGTCCCAGATCAGCACGGTCGCCGTAACCGCTAACAAGCAATTTGAGCCTTCAGATTTTTCTAAGAAGACGACTACACAGACCGTCCAGGATACCGAAGATTACACCCTGGAGAAAGAAGGAACAACCGCACAGACAAGCACTAAGACAACCAAACAAGCCGCAGGCGATTATGAACAGTATAATAAGCCTACGGAACAATAGATTTGTTTAAGGAGGTGAATTCTCCATGTTGAGAATGCAAAAAGGTCAGAGTACGCTGGAATACGCCTTAATAATCGCTGTAGTGGTCGGAGCGCTTTTGGCGATGCAGATCTATATGAAGCGCGGTATGGAAGGCAGGATGCGCAAGGCCGCTGACGATATCGGAAAGCAGTTTGACGCGGAAAAGACATACGTCCATCATACTACGACAAAAACCGGGACAACGGTAGAAGAGACGGCTTCGGGAGCGACTACGGTTTATAGCGGCGGTTCCCCCGCAGGCGCGGCGCAGGGCGCGGCAGAAGAGACCAAATTCAGCGGTAAGGAAGTCGTGGACAGCCTGGATAAATATTAAGGCGATGAAAATGACCAGAGGGCAGAGTATAAACGAATATAGCCTGTGCTTAGCCATAATATTAATCGCCTTTCTTGGGGTTAATATCTATGTCAAGCGCGGGCTGCAAGGCCGATACAGGGATATGGTCGATGAAACGACTAATGCCATCTCCGCCCAAACGCAATATGAACCGTATTACGCGAAAACAACAACAACGGTGAATATGGCCAGGACCGTCGATATGACCACAAGCGAAATAGTCGACGGTAAAGTGGTTAATCCAGGCAAAGTAAGCAAGAATATCTCCGGCGATCCTACAACGGTGAAGAATATAGACGCGGAAGCCGCGGGTATGGTAGGGAGCGAATTAGAGCCGGGATCCAAGATCATTAAGGTGCAATAATGAATCATAGGGCGCAAAGCTTGATCGAATACGGGTTGATCCTTGGGGTAGTCACTGTCGCCTTGTTGAGCATGCAAATTTATTTCCGGCGCGGGATACAATCCGTGGTTAAAGTTACCGCGGATGACTTCGGCCCCCAGGGCGAGGCGGTAGGTAATATAGAAGTTGCAATTAAGAAAAATATATATGGCAAAGCGCAGGACGGCGGTAAAGGAAAGCTTATCGTTGATACAAAGGGCGTTGTTCAGGCGGTTACTAACAAGACGGGCGAGGATAGCGGAAGTATCCGAACGGAAACAACCTCTTCAAATACCGCCAGCGGAGGAGTTGCGGGGGTCTCAGTGGTCGGGGATTATAAGGACAGGAAGGTAGACTAAGATGAGAATATCAGGAAGCCGCAGATTAATGGCGCAATCTATCCTGGAATACGCCATGGTTATTGCCTGCCTGGCCTTAGCGATGTTCGCAATGCAGATCTACGTCAAGCGCAGTATACAGGGAAAATTAAGGACTGCGGCCGACGAGATCGGGGAGCAATATTCGGCTAAACATACTACTTCTAAATTGAACCAGGTTATATCTACCCCTGCCGGGGAGAATATTACTACCGTCGGTGCGCCAATGTTTATAGATGTGGAAATTACCGATCCTAAAACCGGCGCGAAGCGTATCGAAAGAAGAGAAATAATGGAGATCACCAGAACAGAGCCGATGACTATGAGCGTTGAAAAAGGGAGTTTCGAAGAAACGGGAAAATTGTCCGATGAGAAACTATTCGACTAAAGATCCAATAAATACGGCAAAGGCCCAGGCAACGATTGAGTTTGGCATTGCCCTGGTTTTAGCGGTTTTATTCCTATTCTTAAGCGCGAATCTCTTTGTTTGGCTGAACCAGAATATAGTCAAGCGTCAAAGAGATTATGAGCAGACGCGCGTGGAATCTGCTAGTAGCAACCCCGGAAAGGTAGATTTTTACACTCACTATAAGCCGATGAATGTTTTTACCTCCGGAGGCTCGAAGAAATGATAAACAAAGCGCAGGCACTAACTGAACTGGCGATCTTTGGAAGCATCCTTCTGTTCTGCGTGGCGA